>JAAZHP010000016.1 GCA_012510625.1 Bacillota bacterium | reverse complement strand
GATCGTCCATATCAGCGACCTGCACGGGAAGCAGTTCGGGCAGCAAAACATGCGCCTGGCCCGGGCGATCGCCAGGCTGGAGCCCGATCTTATATTTGTTTCCGGGGATATGATCAATTCGCATAGCGACGACGGCAGCGCCTTCATCAATCTTCTTTACGAGCTAAAGGGCAT
Source organism: Bacillota bacterium (assembly GCA_012510625.1). Lineage (GTDB taxonomy): Bacteria > Bacillota > Dethiobacteria > DTU022 > DTU022 > JAAZIN01. Next base: position 26,093 of record JAAZHP010000016.1, on the reverse strand, counting down.
TTGCCCAGTTTACTGCTCACTGGGAAACCACGAGCAGATTGTCAGGGGAACGGCAGGGACAGATCGATATGACCGTTTCATTAAGCGGCTTCGCGAGGCCGGTGCGGTGCTTCTGGACAATGAACGTGCTGAAATTGAAGCAGGAGGGGCCACCTTTGGCATCTACGGCTTTACCTCGGAGCTCTACCACTACTCCAGCCGCAGCGTCTCCGACATGTGGAAAGGTGCAGAGTTGAAGGCAGAATTTATTGAAACCAGGCTCGGCCGGCCCCGGGATGATGAGGTCACCATCCTGCTGGCCCACAACCCGAAATACTTTCAGGAATATGTTGCCTGGGGCGCCGACCTGGTCTGTGCCGGCCATGTTCACGGCGGCGTGGTGCGGCTGCCCTTTCTGGGCGGGCTCCTGTCTCCCGATGTAACTTTCTTTCCGCCTTACTCCGCCGGCCTTTACCGCTCCGGAGAGACAGCCATGCATGTCAGCCGAGGGCTGGGCAACTCGGTAATCCCCTTTCGCATTTTCAATCGCCCCGATCTCTCCTTACTCGTGCTACAGCCATAGGCGCCGCGGATGGGAATCGCCTGGCCCTGCAGGGCAGACAACCTGAATAATGAGAGGCTGATAAGGAATAAACAGGAATAAACCTTATCAAAAAAGGGAGGATGTTGGATATGTTAAGGCCAATTTTAGCGACATCAAATCCCTATGAAGCGGCCGAAGAATTTGTCCAAGCCGGGTGGTCCCTTGATTTCTCTACGCCTCCGGATAGCGGGGACCCTCTTTGCCAGGTGTCCTTGTGCGGCTGTAAAGTGCTGCTGGGAACAACAGAAGGTTATGTTCCTGAAGGGGCTGAAGCTTTTGTGGGCACGGGGGTGGTATTTTATATTAACGTCCCCGAAGATAAGATCCGGATAATCTATGAAAATCATTTGCCCCTCCAGCCAACCGCAATAAGCAAGCAGCCCTGGGGAGATATTGCTTTTCAAGTTGCGATTCATGGATATAAATTCATGATTGCTGCAGAGGTTAATGAACGAGAGACGCCCCAATGCACATAAAATTTTAAATTTTGGGGTTGACAGGACGGCAAAGATGTGATAATTTTTCTGAAACCGATGAAGCGGGAGTAAAACCACCTCCAGCCGCGCAGAGAGCCGGAGCTGGTGAGAACCGGCCGGTGATGGGGTGGACAAATGGGCCGCCGAGGGCGGGGTGAAAGAGCCTGGGCTCAAGTAGCTGCCGACGCAGCGCCAGCGTTATCGGGCGAAGGGTGTGACGGCACCCTGCAGAGAGGATGCAGCGAGCAATCGTGCATCAATCAAGGTGGTACCGCAGGCAGAAAGCCTGCCCTTGTCCAGGGGCAGGCTTTTTTGGTTCTGGCCGGCTCCTTGAGACTCTATTTATCTGCGGATAATTAGAGAACTGCAGGGAAACCCTCAAAAAAATTCTTTACAAAATGAGGAGGAACCCTAGATGAAAAAAGTTGTTATGGTGTTCTTGTCGGCCTGTTTGCTGGTAATGCTGCTCTCTTTAAGCGCCTGCGCCCCGCAAGAAAACGGCGGCGGCAATGGCGAGACAGATGTGAAAAAGGTTGGCATTGTCCAGATTGTGGAGCATCCGTCGTTGAATACGATCCGCGAATCCATGATCGATGAATTGGCCGTACTGGGCTTTGTCGACGGCGATAACATCGCCATCGATTATCAAAACGCGCAGGACGATCAGACCAACCTGAAGACAATCTGCCAGAAATTTGTTAACCATGGATACGACCTGATCATTGCCATTGCCACTCCGTCGGCGCAGGCCGCTGCAGGGGAGACTACAGAGATCCCCGTTCTCTTCTCCGCCTGCACCGACCCGGTTGGTTCGGGGCTCGTGGATAACCTGGAAAAGCCGGGTAAAAATGTGACCGGCACCTCCGATGCCGTCTCGGCGGAGCAGATCATGGAGCTGGCGCTGCGGATCACCCCCGGGATCAAGAAGATCGGAGCACTCTACAACTCCAGTGAGACCAACTCTGTCTCGGTAATCAACGACCTGAAAGAGTATGCCGGACGCAACGGCATGACGGTAATCGAGGCTACGGTGACCAACACCTCGGAGGTGCAGCAAGCGGTACAATCTCTCGTGGGAAAAGTCGACGCCATCTTCTCGCCCACCGACAATACGGTGGCTTCGGCGATGCCGGTAGTGGCGCAGGTAACCAGAAAAGCGAAAATCCCCGTGTATGTAGGCGCCGATTCAATGGTTCAAGACGGCGGACTGGCCACATACGGAGTCAACTATGTGACCCTGGGCCAGGAGACGGCCAGAATGGCCGCAGATATTTTAAACGGAAAAAAGGCGGGCGACATTCCGGTCAGGATGATTACCGAATTTGAAGTCTATCTTAACCTGGTGACGGCAGAAGCAATCGGGGTGACTATCCCCGGCGATGTTCTTGACGAAGCTGTCGAGGTGTTTGACAAATAATAACTAAAGGAGTCACGAAGCAACATTGATGAACCTGGCAACTGTAATAAGCTCTGTGGAGCTCGGCGTTATATACGCGCTTATGGCCTTGGGTGTCTTTATCTCCTTTCGCACACTGAACATGCCTGACCTGACCGTGGACGGCAGCTTTGTCCTCGGGGCGGCGGTCTCGGCGGTGCTCTGCACCGCCGGCCACCCCATTATGGGCATCGTCCTGGCCCTGGCCGCCGGGGCGCTGGCCGGAGGCGTAACAGCACTGCTCCATACATGGCTGAAGATTCAACCTATTCTTTCCGGGATCCTGACCATGCTGGCGCTTTACTCGGTTAATCTCAAGGTAATGAGCAACCGGGCCAATATACCCCTGTTGAACCAGAAGACCATTTTCAGTCTTCCGGAATGGGTGCCGGGTTCTGATTACGCCGCGCTGGCAGTCTCGTCTATGGTGCTGCTTGCGGTGATGCTGCTGTTATACCTCTTCTTGAAGACCAAGGCCGGCCTGGTTTTAAGGGCTACTGGCGACAACGAGCAGATGGTCAGGGCGCTGGGCGTTAGCACCGACCTGACCAAGTTCATCGGGTTGGTCCTGGCCAACGCCCTGGTAGCCCTCTCGGGGGCGCTCATCGCCCAGTACCAGTCTTTTGCCGATGTGGGCATGGGCATCGGCATGGTCATAATCGGGCTGGCCTCGGTGATTATCGGCGAGGCCGTATTCGGTACCGCCAATCTTCTGCGCAGGTTAATGGCAGTAATTCTCGGAGCGATTCTCTACCGGCTGGTAATCGCTTTTGCCCTTGAACTGGGCATGCCGCCAACCGATCTGAAGCTCATCTCGGCGGTAATTGTCTGTGCCGCCCTCTCCATTCCGGCTGTCAAGGAGAAGTTCTCGGTGCTGAGGAATAAAATTTCCGCCGCCCGCGGCAGCAAGGAGGTTTCTCTCTAGATGCTAAGAATTAACGAAATCAGCAAAACCTTTGACCGGGGCAGCGTCAATGAAAAAAGAGCCCTCCACCGGATTAGCCTCTCTCTTGATGAGGGTGAGTTTGTCACCGTCATCGGCGGCAACGGCGCGGGCAAATCAACCCTGATCAACTGCATCGCGGGAATCCACCAGGTTGACACGGGCAGCATTATTCTTGACGGCATGGATATTACCTTCAGCCCCGAGTATAAGCGCTCCCGGATGATTGGCCGGGTCTTTCAAGACCCGCTGCTGGGCACCGCTTTCGATATGACCATCGCCGAGAACCTGGCTATTGCCTGGGCCAAGGGGAAATCGCACGGGCTCACCGCCGGCATCACCAGGGCAGACCTGGCGCTTTTCCGGGAACGCCTGGCCCTGCTGGACCTGGGCCTGGAAGAGAGAATCAACCAGAAAGTGAAGCTGCTCTCGGGGGGGGAGCGCCAGGCGCTGACGCTGCTCATGGCCACCATGGCCCGGCCGAAATTGCTGCTGCTGGACGAGCATACCGCCTCGCTGGACCCGGCTATCGCCAAAAAGGTGCTGTACCTGACCAGCAAGTTTGTCTCCGAAGAGAAGCTGACGACAATCATGATTACCCATAACATGAAAGCCGCCCTGGAATACGGCAGCCGGACGATCATGATGCACGAAGGAGAGATCATCCTCGATCTTGCCGGGGAAGAGAGAGCGGAGATGACGGTGGAGCGGCTGATAAAATACTTTGAAAGCCGCAGCGGCACCCGGTTGGAAAACGACCGGCTTCTCCTGGCCTAAATATGGCGGGGGCCGGTTCTCGTCAAGAAATAAAGGCTTCTTCGGGCAGGTTCCGCTTCGCCTGTTTCCTCTTCTGGCGGTAAATTTTCTTAACTTCTTTCAACTTGCGCTCTTCCACGAAGTAAGCCGTGGCCGCCTGGCCGATCGCCCAGGTGGCTCCGGCGGCGACGGTGCCTGAGATAAAGTTGCCGGCTCCGGGAAAGAGCTTCACCAGTGCCCGGGCTATCTCGCGCAGGACGAAGGCCGCGCCCACATTCAGGCCCAGGGCGCTCATGAATTCTTTGACGCCCTTCCCGTCCAGCCGGCGTCCCGAAACATAGCCGATTCCGATGATCATTCCCGCCTGGATCCCGGTAATCACAGGCATATCGGCCACGGGGATGGGTTGAGACCCGGCAGCCCCGGCCAGGGCCACCGCGGCGGCGGTGATTGTCCGGGCCAGCTTTCGCTGCACGCTTTTGACGCGCGAGATGCGGGCCAGCTCGAGCTGGGCGCTGCGGGGCAGCTTCTCGGTAAGGTATTCCACCAGCTTATCGATATTCCAGCGCCGGTCGGCCGCCAGCCGGCCGCCTTCTTCAAAGCGCATATAGGCGCTGGTGGGGATCACGACGGCCCCTTCTCCGGCCAGGGGGACCAGCTTTTTCCACAGCTGTTCCCTCGCTTCTTGAATATTTCTCAATTTGATTTCATCCTCGTAAGGAGGCAGCACATCCACCGGATCAAGTTCATCGACCTGGGTCACCACCCCCACAACCGGCGCGCGGTAACCGTGTGTTTTCTCAATCAGCTTAAGTATCTCGCCAAGGTTATTCAGATCTTCATCGATCCGCGCATCCACCTCCTTGGCCTTGCATAAAAAGAGGACGGCATCGGGACATTTGGATGAAACCGCGGCCGCTATTTCTTTGAGAGCGCTGGAGGCCGTAGATTCCTCTGCAGGTCCGGAGCCTTCCCCCAGCCCCCTGGTATCCAGGATATCCAGCTTTCCCTGCTCCCCGGCGTATTCGTACCATCTTCCCCGTCCGGTAGTGCTCTTCACCGCGCCCACCGCGGCCACCTCGGCATTAAAAATGGCATTGATCAGGCTTGATTTGCCGGCTCCCCTTCTTCCAACTATGGCAATACGCGGCGCCCGCGCCTCCATGATCAACTCCTCCAGCTCTTTAAGCTCTTTTCCCACCCTGTTCCGGTAAGGTCCGGGAAGCAGGGACCAGATTTTTTCACGATACTGACCGATCAGTTCTCTGACCTGGCTTTTATAATCTAACATATATTTATTCTCCTTGAATACGACTATCTCCGCTCCGATGCTTTGGAGTAATTCAACGGCTGCTTTTTCTTTTCCTTCCTGCCCGCACCAATCTAGTGAATTCCCGTCCTATACTTTGACTTCATTTCCCGGCAGTATCGCAAAGTATTTTCATCCGAAGAGCTGATGCCGCATATTAAATTAAATAGATTAGAACGCAGGTGAATTTCAATTCCTACAACGGGGGCTTTGGCTATGAGAATAATCAGGGTTTGTGTTGTGGGCTATGGCAATGTGGGCCGGGAGGCGGTTGCATCTATCAAGCAGGCCCCCGACATGGAGCTTGCCGGCGTGGTCAGGCGGGCTGCAGGCGGAAAGCCGGCGGATCTGCCCGTGGCCACCCGGGTGGAGGAGCTGGGTCCCGTCGACGTGGCTCTCCTGGCCCTCCCCTCGCGGCTCATTCCCGAAGCGGCGCCATCTTATCTTCAAAAAGGGATCAATACGGTGGACGGATATGACATCCACGGAGAGGCCATGCTCACTTTAAGAAAAAGCCTGGGCGTTCATGCGGAGAAAAGCGGCAAGGTGGCGATTACCGGCGCCGGGTGGGATCCGGGCACCGACTCCATCATCCGGATGCTGTTCACTGCCATTGCGCCGGGGGGGATTACTTATACAGATTTCGGCCCGGGCATGAGCATGGGGCACAGCGTTGCGGCAAGAGCAATCCCGGGAGTTAAAGAGGCCGTATCGGTAACCCTGCCCCTGGGCTACGGGCGGCACCGGCGGGACGTTTATGTAGAGCTAGACGAAGGGGCCAATTTTGCGGAGATTGCTCAAAAAATCAGGGAAGATCCTTATTTCAGCCATGATCTGACGCAGGTAATCGGGGTCGATGATGCGGCGCCGCTCAAGGTCACAGGCCACGGCGTAAAGATAACGCGCACCGGCAGCTCGGGGACAGCTCACAATCAACTGCTTGAATTGAAGATGAAGCTGACCAATCCCGCAGCCACCGCCCAGATCATGGTGGCGGCAGCCCGCGCCTCCCTGCGTATCCGGCCGGGCTGCTACGTGCTGGGAGAGATCCCCCCCATCGACCTGCTGCCCCTCAGCCGCGAAGAAAACATTAAAAAGTTCGTTTGAAGATGGTTCAGAGTTAACCGGTATATTTTTGCAGTAGATTTTTCTGCTCAGTCAAAAAGTAATTCTTTATTTCAGGCCAAGAAAGTTGAATAAGCATTCTGGGCATGGGTTCTCTTTCCGCGTCATCAAAGTAGGAGAGGCTTTTAATCATGTGATAAAGGTTTACGTCCACCCCGGGATATTTCGTAGGTACAAGTTCTGCCATCGTGTCAAGGCTGTGTTGATTATGGCAAATCATGTAAAGATCGATAAAATCCTTGCGGGCTCCGCGCTGACTGACGGCTGTCCACTTCATTAAACCGATATCGAGTAAAGAAGCCAGTTTCAGTCCGTGCATCTCCTCTGTTAGAATAAAATCATCCAAAAGCGGGTTTGGATAATACAGCCAGGTCAGGCGCACCCCGTCCAGGAGGCCATGGAATGTTCCCTTTTGCACATTCGAAATCACGATTTTCCCCATCTGGGACAGCCTGCGTATCAGCGCATCGGGATCAAACTCTTCAGGTGAAAACCAGTCAAAATCAAGAGATTCACGGTGGCCTAGAATGAGAGCAAGTGCAGTTCCCCCCGCAAGATAACTGCCTGGAACGGGCATGTTTGACAGCAGCCGGCTTAGAAAAGCTTTCCTTTCACTGCCGAGAGTTTCCCAGCAAAGCACATTTCCTCCTCCTTTAAATCAAAAAAATTCTGCCAGCACCGCGCAGTTTTCAAGGAAAGCCCCCGGCTGGCAATAACCGCTTTTTTTATTTCGCTTTGCGGGTAATTCTCAAACAGCCAGGCGAGAGCATGATGGTCCCCTTCATTTAATAACCTTTCTATTACGAAGACGCGATGCTTTTGCAAATCGGTCTCTTCCGGGGAGACATCCCAAAAATACCGGTATAATTGAGCGGGAATCTTCTTGCCGGGAACCACAAAACGGCCCTTCTTTCTTTAGTTTATACCATTATTTTACACCCTAAATCGGGCTATGGCAAGACTGCTTTTTATCCGGCAGCCTTTTTCGAATACTTGGCCAGGTAAACAAGACGCATCAGCAGGGACTCGACGGGGTGAATAGGCCTGGCGCCGCCGAAGAAAGCTGTACCGATGACAGCCAGGCAGCCCTTGTCGAGGACCTGGGCCGCCGCCGCGGCATCGCTCCTGGAGGGGCCGCAGCAGAGGGCGCCATTATTTTCTATTAGAACGGAATAGCGGCCCTTCAGCTTGCGGGCAATTTCCGGGAGATTGCTTGCAGCCACCCTGGCGCTCACACCGACTATTTGGGCAAAGTCATCGAGCAGCGGGTAGACGGCTTGGCCCGCCTGCGAAAGGATGAGGATATCCGGCGATAGATCATGGATGATGACCCGGATCCCTTTAAAATTCCGGTAAATAAAGCGGTGGATTTCGGCTTCGGGCGGAACAGCGCCGCTTCCGGCCGGCTCATCCAGGCTGATCTTGATCCAGCCCTCCCCGCCTTCCGGAAAGGGCTCCCCGGGAGTGGCATTAAGGCAAAGCCTGAAGTGGCTGCCCTCTCTCTCACTGTTGTAGAGCGGCTTGCAGGGGGGCGCGCTCTTAAAGGGGCCCCCCGGAGCAAGCTCTGCCAGGTAGTAGGCCCTCAGCGCATCCCAATTTGCATCTTCCCTCCCGCTAAGCTGCAGGTAGCGGCGCATGATATAGTCTTCGCAGATCTGCTCCAGCGCCGTGGCGACTTTAAATGTTTCATCACGATCTGCGCCCAGGCAGAGCGCCCCGTGGTTGGCCATCAGGAAAGCTTTCCCCTCCGAGCGGGAGAGCGCCTCGACAACGCCTTTTTTCAATTTCTTTGAGCCGGGAAGCCCGTAGGAGGCGCAGGGAATCCGGCGGCTGCCAGTTTTGGCGGCCGCATCGGGAGCGAGCACCTCTATGTCGCGATGCAGCGCGCTGACCACGGAGGCGTACAGCTGGTGGGTATGGATGATAAAATTGACCTCCGGGCGCTGCTGGTAAACTGCGGCGTGAAGCCCCTTTTCTGAGGAGGGCTTGATCTCGCCACTGTAGCTGCCGTCGGCTATATTTACCGCAACAATTTCTGCCGGGGTCAAAGTCTCGTAAGCCCTGCCGCTGGGCGTGATCACAAACTGTGACTCGCTGATCCGGGCGCTCACATTGCCCCAGGTGCGGGCAATGAGCCCCGCTTTGACCAGCTCATGCCCTGCACTAACCACTTCTTCTCTAGCCTGTTGTATTTCCACTCATTTTCACCTCCGGTAAATCCCCACCCGCCCCCTTTTGGAAAAGGGGTAAACCTGCGGCGGGCGGGGCATGCCCCGCCCCTGCAACTTTCCCGGGGTTTGGCTGCCTGTAGCAGATCCACAAAACAGCTTTCATCGGGGTTTTTCACCATACTTGGCCGCATCGGGCGGGGGTGGAACCCCGCCCCTACGAGATCAGGCGCATTAATCTTTCCGTTAATTTTCTTTCAGGCCCACGTTGGCGAAGACACGCTCAAAACGGGAGAGGGCATCGTCGATCATCTCTTCGTTATAGGCGGCGCTGGTGTAGAGGCGGCTGCCGGCCAGCGTGACCAGCCCTTCGGCCATGTAAGCGGCCCCCATGTGTTCCATCTCTTTCTTCCGCTCGGAGGTAGCTTTAATTATCGCGGGAATGCGCCAGGGCTTGCTCCAGTCGATGGCGAAATGCATCGTCCCCACGGTCTCCAGGTGGACAATGGAACCCTGGTTGAAAGCCACAAAGGGCAGATTGTACTTCGTGATCAACTCCTGCATTCCCCGGGTCAGGCGATCTCCCATCCGTCCGGCCTGCTGCGCGGCGCCAGTTCTCTCTATTTCACAGATGGTATAGTAGCCGGCCACGCAGCTGAGCGGGTTTGCGGCCATGGTCCCGCCGACCAGCGCTTTTTTATGCTTCTCCCCGCCCTTGATCCCGGCGGCGAGATATTTCATATACTCCTTCTTGCCGCCGATTCCCCCGGCGCTGGGATAGCCGCCGGCCACGACCTTGCCGAACACGGTCAGGTCAGGGTCAACGCCAAAATAGCCCTGGGCTCCCGAGAGGCCCAGCCGGAAAGCAGTGACCACCTCGTCAAAGATCAGCAGGGCGCCGTACTTGCGGCAGAGCCGCTCCACCTCCCGGTTGAATTCAAAATGAAGCGGGCGGGTGCCGCTTTCGGGACCGACAGGCTCCATCAGCACCGCGGCGGTACCCCCGCGCAGCCGGTTCCAGCGGAGCTTCCGCTCCAGGTCATCCAGGTCATTGGGGAAAAACTCCTGGGTATACTTGAAGATGTGCCGGGGGATGCCCGGCGCCTGGGTCCACTTCGAGCCGGGAATGCGGATCCCGTAGGCCAGCTGGTCGCTCCAGCCGTGGTAGGCGCCGCCCATCTTCAAGATATGCTTCTTCCCGGTGGCCAGGCGGGCTATTCTTAGCGCCACCATGCAGCCCTCGGTGCCCGAGTTGAGCATGCGGAACATCTCCACCGAGGGCATCAGCTCGCAGATCTTTTGCGCCAGCTTGTATTCATATTCGTGAAACAATCCCGTGGAGGGACCGCACTCGTTAAGCAGCTTGAAAACCTTCTCCCTCACCGCGGGAGGGTTGGAGCCGAGCACGGTGGGCCCCCCGGCCTGCAGGAAATCGTAATAACGGTTGCCGTCAATGTCGTACAAGTAAGCCCCTTCGGCCCTGGTAAAAACCAGCGGGAAGGGGTGGTTGAAGGCGAGGTTGTGCTGCACTCCCCCGGGAATAAGCTCCACGGCCCGGTCTATGATTTCCTTTGATTTCTTGCATTTTTCCCCGTAATATTCCTCTTCATATCTTTTAAGGGCATCGGGTTTTATGGTGTAAATTGGCTTCCGGATTAGCTCATCGAGCTGCCGGATGACAGCCGCGGCATCAGGATACTCGGATATGGCAAACTTCCTATCCATAAGCTCTCTCCTCCCGGTATTGTTCTGGCAGGGTAGTGAGTGAGCAGTCACTCACTACCGACAGTCTACCCTTTTTTTTCTGCCTTGTCAAACAATAAAATGGAGCTAGAACTGTTTCATAATAGGGGCAAGATATGTTAGAATGAACACGTGAGTGAGCAGTCACTCACACTCGCTTCAGCTCTTCTTGCCACAGATTACCTTAATGGAGGTTCTCATGGAAAACAGCTACCATAAGGAAATATTCGACCGCATCCCCCAGGAAAGGCGCCACAGAATTATCGATGTCGCCGTTCATGAATTTGCCCATAAAGGCTTTGATAACGCCAATATCAACGAGATTGCCGCGGCCGCCGGCATCAGCGTGGGCTCGCTCTACAAATACTTCAATACCAAGGAAGACCTCTTTTTAACCTGCGTTCATTTTGGGGTAGAAACTCTGGAAGCGGTCCTCGACGAGGTGCTTGCCTCGCCGGGCGACCTCTTTGCCAAGGCCGAAAGGATCGTGCGGATTATCCAGGAGCATTCGCGCAAGCACAGAAACCTGATCATCCTTTACAACGAGATGACCTCTGAAAGCAACGCCGAACTTACCTGGAAGCTGGCCGCAAAGATGGAAGCGCTTTCGGCCGGGGTCTACACCTCCCTGATCAGGCAGGCCCAGGAGGACAAAAAAGTAAAACAAGATATCTTGCCCGGGCTTTTCGCCTTCTTTCTGGACAATCTCTTTATGATGCTGCAGTTTTCCTACTCCTGCAGCTATTATCGCGAGCGTTTCAAGATTTATGCCGGCGAGGATATCCTGGAGCATGATGAGCTGGTGGTGGAGCAGTTTATGAAATTTTTCCGGGCGGCGCTGGAAGAGGCCGCTTCGTAAAATTTATATAAAGGAGGGCTTATGTTGGCAGATACTGTCCGGGTGCTTACTTATGACGTGGGGACAACGGGGATTAAGAGCTGCCTCTTTGCCATCGATGATGAGATCGCGCTCATCGATTCGGAAATGGCCGGTTATGATCTTTATATCCTGGAAAACGGCGGCGCTGAGCAGGATCCCCTGGAATGGTGGGCGGCGATGTGCGCGACCACCCGCAAGCTGCTGTCCAGGACCGGCACAGACCCCCGCAGCATTGCCGGGATCTCCTTCTGCTCGCAGATGCAGGGGCTGGTTCTCGTGGACGAGGAAGGCCGGCCCCTGAGAAGGGCCATGAGCTACATGGATCAGCGGGCCGTGGAGGAGCTGCGCAAGGGGATGGCCCACGGGCTGCAGCTGGCCGGAGTCAATGTGTTCAAGCTGCTTAAATCGATCCGGGAAACGGGAGCGGTGGCGGCCAGCGTTAAAGACCCGGTGTGGAAGTATAAATGGGTCCAGAAAAATGAGCCGGAGCTGTTCAGCCGGGTCTATAAGTGGCTCGACGTGAAGGAGTTTCTCATTCACCGCTGCACCGGCCGCTTCATCATGACCCGCGATTCCGCCTTCGCCACCCTGCTTTACAATATCCGCGAAGGGCGGCAGGGCTGGAGCCGGGCTATTTGCCGGATGCTCGGCGTAAACATGGATCACCTGCCGGAGATTGTTGATTCTACGGACCGGGTGGGAGAAATAACCGCCGCCGCGGCCGGGGAGCTGGGCCTGGCCCCCGGAACAGCCGTCTTCGGCGGGGGCGGTGACGCTTCGCTTATCGGTGTCGGCGCCGGGGCGGTCGACCTGGGGGATACCCATATCTACATGGGCACCTCCGGCTGGGTCTCCACCGTGGTGGACAGGTCCATCGTCGACGCCACGTCCATGATCGCGGCCATTGTGGGAGCCCAGCCGGGCCGCTTTAATTATTTTGCCGAGATGGAGACGGCAGGAAAAAGCTTCGAGTGGGTCAAGGACCACCTGGCCCTGGACGAGATTGGGATTTACCTGCAAAAGCAGCCCATCCACAAATCGAAAGAGGCTGTTTACAGGAGCCTTTACGACTACATGACCGAGGTGATAAAAGAGGCCGCACCCGGCTGCGGCGGGGTCATCTTTACCCCCTGGCTGCACGGCAACCGCTGCCCCTTTGAAGATCCCTACGCCCGGGGCATTTTCTTCAATATCAGCCTGGATACGGGCAAGACGGAGCTCATCCGCGCCGTCCTGGAGGGAGTCTGCTACCACCTGCGCTGGATGCTGGAGTCGCAGGAGAAAAAGGTGAAGTGCTCGCCGGTGGTCCGCTTTGTCGGCGGCGGGGCCCTCTCGGATACCACCTGCCAGATCCTGGCCGATGTGCTCGGGCGGGACGTGGAGACGGTGGATAACCCGCAGAATGTAGGCGCGGTGGGAGCCGCGGCCGTCGTGGCGGTGGGGCTGGGGCTGATTCCCTCCTTTGCCGAAATCAAAAAGCTGATCCCCGCCGGCAATAGGTTTTCGCCCAATCCGGCTAATAAGGCGGTCTACGACCGGAATTATGAAGTCTTCAAGAAGCTCCACCGCAGCAACAGGAAATACTTCGCCCTACTCAACAGCCCCTAAAAGTGGGACAATGGGGACGTACCTTTTTGTCCCATATTTAATATGAATGCGTCGACAGGGTTGTAGGGGCGGCTCATGAGCCGCCCAAACCCGTACCGGCAATAAAACAATACCAAGCTTAGAGAAAAAACCGCAACTAAAGCAAACACCTTTACCCAACTGGCGGGCGAGGCGTGCCTCGCCCCTACAAGCACAATGGATTTTTTATCTAATAAATGACTTTTGGGGCAGCCCCCTGGATCTTTGTTATTTCCTCCGGCTTCTGACCTCCAACCTCTGACTTCCAATAAGCCGGGCATGCCCGGCCCCCTTGCACAATGCAGTCAGTTTGTTAGATAGTTGATCCTTGATAAATGCATGGGGACAGGCTTCTAAAATCCCCCTTTTCTAAAGGGGAATTTAGGGGGATTTGGGTATTTAAGAGATTCGTTTAATTTTGTTTTGGTGGTTAATGAGATTAATGTAATTTAAATCCCCCCCGCCCCCCCCTTTTTCAAGGGGGGAGAATTCGCCGCCTGCGCCTACTTTATATAGGGCTATGGCAGTTTAGCCAGGGCTGCCTGGTGCACGGACAGGTCTGTTTCGCTGAATAGGATAAAACGGACTGTTTGGACATGCTTCAGCGCAGGGGCTGTTTCAGCAACGGCGCCCAAGGCCACCGCCGCCGCCTTCTCCACCGGGTAGCCAAAGATGCCGGTGGAGATGGCCGGAAAGCCTACCGATTTTAACTCGTTCTCGTCCGCCAGCCGCAGCGCGTTGCGGTAGCAGTTGGCCAGCAGCTCGGCCTCGGGTTTGTCCCGGCCGTAAACCGGGCCCAGGCAGTGAATGACGTGCCGGTTGGGCAGGTTGTGCCCGCCGGTGATCACCGCCTCCCCGGGCTTGATCGGGGCCAGGGGGAGGCACTCCTCTTCCAGCCCCGGTCCGGCAGCCCGGTGAATCGCCCCGGCTACGCCTCCGCCTCTCCTCAGCTGCGCGTTGGCGGCGTTGACAATGGCATCCAGATCGGGCTGCTCCACGATGTTGCCCCGGACACATTCAATAGTGACGCCGGAAATTGTCTTTTTCATCTGCATTCCTCCCTTTTTGTTAAGAGGTAACCGCGAACCCTTTATCAGGCGGGAAGGACCCGGCGGGCGGGCGCGGAAGCCCGCCCCTACGCATCCATTACGAAACTGCTACGGTACCAATATGCCAAACCCATAAGGCAGCATTTTCCAAAGCTGTAGGGGCGGCTCATGAGCCGCCCAAACCCGTACCAGTTAAGCAGCACAAATACCGCGTTTCCAGCATAAGACCTCTACCGGGCCAACGCCCGTTCCCCACCCGGGGCTATCCCAAAGGGGCAGCCCCCTGGATCTTTGTTATTTCCTCCGACTTCTGACTTCCAACTTCCGGCCTCCAACATGCGAGGCATGCCTCGCCCCTACATCGGGCCGGGCAGGCCCCCCTTTTTCAAAGGGGGGAGTTATTAGTGGTTTTTGCAAAGGGGGGAGAAGCCGGGCGGGCGTGGAAGCTCACCCCTTTAAATCCACCCCGGCCCCCCTTTTTCAAAGTGGGGAGTTTTTGTAAAAGCCTTCTCCTGCGGGGTTGCAAAACTTCCGATTACGGTTATTTTTTACCGGCGCATTAGTCTCGATGAGATCGAAAAAATCGTCCCACCGCTGAAAAGGAATTCCCGCAGCGCTGCAGATTTCGGCGAGGCGGTCGCGGGCAAATACGGCATCGGCGTGGGCGGCGCCGAAGCGATCGTTCATCCCGTCGCCAACATAGATCACCCGGTAGCCCTCCTCTTGCAGCCCGATAACATGGGCCGCCTTGCAGTTTCCGCAGACAGGGCAGCTCTCATGGGCATGGGGCGTTATCGTCTCGAGCCGCCCGTTGCCGGGAAGAGTGCGGTTGCAGAAAATCCCGGCAACATATTCCCTGCAGCCGTGCATCTCCAGAATTGGCTCAATATATAAGCCGAAACCGTCGCTGGCGATATATACAGGACGCTCCCCGGAGCGGGCATACTGGAAAAATTCCTTTGCTCCGGGGCGCAAAGCAGCCCGAAGCCTGGCAAATTCCATTAACTCGGCCGGGTCCGGCGGCAGGAATGCTGACATCCGGGCCAGCCACTCTTTCATCCCGAATTCGCCCCGCTTGTAAGCGGCGCTGCATTTTATATAGTGTTCCTTGCCAAAATGGCGGGCCATTGTGGAGGTGATATCAACCTCCGTTACGGTGCCGTCAAAATCGATGACGTAGGCAATCTTCGATGCGGTCAATTAATCTACACCCTTGGAATTTGTTTTTGAAAATGCGGGAGGGCCATCCAACCCGGCCCATCCTCTTATTATAATATAGTAAATTTTTCCGTTCAATTCAAGGGAAAGCCGGCAGGGCTATCCGCCCCGGCAGCTACACTGCCCTGCCGCAGCCGGCTTTTTGCCCTCCTTAAAGTAGAGGGCTCCGCTGGGGCAGGCTTCAACGCAGAGGCCGCATTCGATGCAGCCAGATTGGGCGAGGCTGACATCCTGGAAAGTGGTCACCACCCGCTTGATGCCGCGGCGGGAAAAACCAAGAGCGCCCACCTTGATCACTTCGCGGCAGATCCAGACGCAGCGGCCGCAGAGCACGCAGCGGCTGCGATCAAAAACAAAGGTTTCGGCGCTGTCATCTACCTCCGCCTCCTGGTCCAGCAGCGCCAAACGGGTCAGCTTCATTTTCAAGCCTCTCTCCTTGGCAATCTTCAGCAGTTCACAGCTTTTTCTTTTGGCGCAGTCGCGGCAGCCCAGCCGGTGATGGCTGAGAAGCAGTTCGAAAGCGCTCTTCACCAGGCGGTCCACCTGTGGGCTCCGCGTCTGCACTGAGAGGCTGTCTGTTACGGACAGCGTGCAGGAGGTAACCGGCTCGGAGCAGCCTTCTACCTGGACGTAACAGAGGCGGCAGCTGCCTGAGGGGTGCTCTTTCCCCCTGATGGCGCAGAGGTTGGGAATATAGATACCGTTTCTCAGGGCCACCCAGAGCAGCTTCTCTCCCTCGAAAGCATCAATTTTGCGGCCGTCGATGAATATGGTTGCCGGTTTGCTCATGCTTTCTTCCCCTCTTTCTCCGTCAGCAGCCCGGGAGGCGAGAGCTTGATCACGGCGTTGTAGTCAGGGGGGCAGGTTTTAAGGCAGTTGTCGCACTTGACGCACTTCTCCTGGTCAATAGCCTTGAGGCCGTCATCCCGGGTATAGATCGCCTCGGTGGGACAGCTTCCCACGCAGACATTGCAGAGCTTGCTGCATTTTTGCGGCTCGATATAGTAGACGATTAGCTCCTTGCACATCAGCGCCGGGCAGCGCTTCTCAAAGATATGGGCCTCGTATTCATCCCGGAAATAGCGCAGGGTGGTCAGCACCGGGTTGGGGGCGGTGGCGCCCAGGTTGCAGAGGGAGCCGTCGCGGACATCCTCGGCCAGCTCTTCCAGTATTTCCAGGTCGCCGGGCTCGCCGCAGCCCTCGGTAATCCGCGTTAAGATGTCCAGCATATGCTTCGTCCCCAGGCGGCAGAAGGTGCACTTGCCGCACGATTCCTGCTGGGTGAATTCCAGGAAATAGCGGGCGATGGCCACCATGCAGTCATCCTCGTCGAGAACGACCAGCCCTCCCGAGCCCATGATTGCCCCAGCCTCCTGTAGCGAGTCAAAATCGATGGGAATATCGAGCGCCGCTTCAGGCAGGCAGCCCCCGGAAGGGCCCCCGATCTGCGCGGCCTTGAAGGCTTTTCCGTTGGCCGGCCCCTCCCCCACTTCAAAAATCAGCTGGCGCAGGGTTGTCCCCATGGGCACCTCCACCAGCCCGGTATGGGCCACCTTGCCCACGAGCGAAAAGACAGCGGTGCCGGGATTATCATCCGTGCCGATGCTTTTAAACCATTCCACACCCCGGTTGAAAATGGGCGGGACGTAGGCAAAGGTCTTGACATTGTTCAGCACCGTGGGCCGGCCGCGGTAGCCTGATTGGGCCAGGCGGGGCGGACGCGTCGCCGGAATACCCATCTTCCCCTCCATGGAGCGGACCAGGGCGGTGGCTTCACCGCAGACGAAGGCCCCCGAGCCCTGAAATATCTCCAGCTCGCAGTTAAAACCGCTGCCCAGGATGGCGCCGCCGAGCAGTCCCTTTTCCCGGGCCTGCTCCAGAGCCCGGCGCACCCGCTCTACCGCCAGCGGATACTCGGCCCGGATATAGAAGTAGCCCCTCTCTGCGCCCACGGCGTAGGCGCAGAGAAGCATCCCCTCGATCACCTGGTGCGGGCAGGATTCGAGGATGCCGCGGTCCATGAACGCCCCCGGGTCGCCTTCATCGGCGTTGCAGATGACATATTTCTCCCCGGGGCCCGCCTTGACGGCAGCTTCCCATTTCAAGCCCGCCGGGAAGCCAGCCCCGCCGCGCCCGCGCAGGTGCGATTCCTTCACCGTATCCAGCACCCCGGCCGGGGCCTTCCCCAGCGCGGCGGCAAGGGCGCCGTAGCCGCCCCGCGCAATATAGTGATCGATATCCCCGGGATCGATGAAACCGCAGTGCTCGAGAACTATTTTCTGCTCATAGACCCCGCGGGGAAAATCGCTGAAGGTGGGGAAAACATCGTTCGGCTCCAGCGCCACCAGGGCGAATTCATAGCAGGGATCGTCATTTATTAGGAAGTCATCGACCAGCCGCGCGGCCAGGTCTTCATCCAGGTAGCCGTAGCAGAGGGAGGGGAAGCCGGGCTTGGATATAATGACCAGCGGTTCGGCATAGCAGTGGCCCATGCAGCCCACATCGATAATTTTTGCCGGCAGGCCTTTCTCTTCAACAACCCTGGCAAAAGCCTCTTTTACCGGCAGGGCGCCTGCGGCGATGCCGCAGGTAGCCGTGCCCACCCGGATTACCGGCCCATTGTAGATGGCTTTTATCCTGGCGGCGGCGTCAGCTTCGAGTTTCCGGTAGCGTTCCCGGACAGCGGCAGCGGCATTCCCGTTCATGAAGCGTCTTCTCCCTTCTGCCCCGCCGCTTCTGCCCCCGGCGCTGCAGGTTTTTCAAAAGAGAGCAGGATACCGTCCACCCGGGTCGGGGTCACCTTCCCCTCGACCTGCTCATCAACAACAACAACGGGGGCCATGGTGCAGCAGCCCACGCAGGCCACGCGCTCCAGGCTGAATTCCCGGCCGGGTGTGGTCTCCCCTTCCTTTATCCCGAGCCTTCTCTCAAAACATTCCAGGGCAATGCGCCCGCCGACCATGTAGCAGGCGGTGCCCATGCAGACCTTGAGCTGGTGTTTGCCGGGCGGATGCAGGCGGAATTGATTGTAGAATGTGGCCAGGCCGTAAACATCAACTGCGGGTATTTTGAGAGCGGCGGCGATCTGCTCCATGGCCGGGCCGGGAAGGTAGCCGAGCATCTCCTGCACCTGCAGCAAGATGGGAATCAGGTTTTCCTGCGCCGCCTCATACTCTTGCAATACCCCGGACACGCTTTTCCGGATAAGTTCCTCTTCACCTTCGAGCAGCGGCAAAAAAACACCCCTTTTCACATGAATAGACGGCATTCCGGCATGAACAATCTTATTATAACGTTATTTGGACAGAATGTGGAGACTTATCGCTATTATTTTAAATGTTTTGAGTAAATAAACAGGGGTTAGCCCTGTTCCCGGGCAATGATTTCGGCCAGGTTGCGGGCTTCATCCCAGAGTTTATCTTCGGGAAGAGGGGCTTCAAGCATGATCCGGATGAGCGGTTCAGTCCCCGAGGGACGGACAAGAACCCGGCTGTGGCGGCCCAGCCTGCCGCGCAGGCTTTCAATAGCCGAGCTTATGACCCTATTGCTATCCCATCCTTCTTTCGAAGCGACGGGATGGCTGTAAAGAACCTGGGGCAGCCTCTCAAGCTGGCCGGCCAGCTCGGACAGCGGACGGCCTGTTTCGCGCACAATGGAGAGAAGCTGCAGCGCAGTAAGCAACCCGTCGCCGGTGGTGGCGTGGTCGAGGAAGATGATATGGCCCGACTGTTCACCACCCAGGTTATAGCCCCCGGCGAGCATCTCTTCCAGGACATAACGGTCGCCCACCGCAGTGCGGCGCAGCCTGAAACCTTGCTTTTCTCCCAGCAGATCCAGGCCGCCGTTGCTCATCACCGTGGCCACCAGGGTGTTTTTCTGCAGCCGGCCCCGGCGGACCATGTTGATGGCACAGATAGCCAAGATGGCATCGCCGTCAACCACGGAGCCTTTCTCGTCAACAGCGATGAGGCGGTCGGCGTCACCGTCAAAAGCCAGCCCGGCCCCGGCGCCGCGGCGCACCACCTCGCGCTGCAGCGCGGCGGTATCGGTAGCGCCGCAATGGACATTAATCCGCCCGCCGTCGGCTTCCCCGTGCATTATCACTACTTCAGCCCCCAGCTGCTCCAGCAGTACCCGGGCAGAGTAGCAGGCGGCGCCGTGGCCGCAATCCACTACCAGGCGCAGCCCTTCAAGTGAAGCAGCGGTGCTCTTAAGATACTGCAGATAGCTTTCAAGAAGCTCTCCGTCATGTTGAACACCGCCCACGGCAGTCCCTTCAGGGCGCGGCAAGCCGGCGCCAAGTTCATCGTAATGGAAATAGATCCTTTCAATCTCTCTTTCCAGCTCATCGGGCAGCTTCAGGCCCTCCCGGTTAAATATTTTCAAGCCGTTGTCTTCAATAGGGTTATGTGAGGCTGAAATTACGATCCCGGCGGCCGCCTGCAGCGAGCGGGTCAGATAAGCAACTGCCGGTGTGGGAGCAATTCCCAGGAGACGAGCCGTTGCGCCGGCCGAAGCAATCCCGGCAACAAGGGACCCTTCGAGCATGGCGCCTGATAGCCGGGTATCGCGCCCGATTAAAATAAGAGGCTGCTTTTCACCTCTCCCCAGCAGGGAGGCAGTAATCTTTCCTATCCGCAAGGCCAGTTCGGGCGTTAATTCCCGGTTGGCCACCCCGCGGATTCCATCGGTGCCAAACAGTTTTTTCAAGCGCCTACCTCCCTTACTCATTATAGCAAATCATGGATTTCACGGTGCCGGCAAAAGGTCGACCCGGCCTCACGCCATTTAATCCGGCAGGTCAACCTGCGGCCCGCTTTGTTCTACGGTGAAGATGCGTCGCTGTCGCCGGTCCGGCCGAGTTGAACGGTGACTGTAATTTTCTGAGGTGTTACCTTCACCCCGCTAATTTCCTCGCCGGAAGCGTTGTAAAGCAGCGGAGTCAGCTCGGTTTCAAAGAGATTGTGCCTCCCGCTCAGGTCAACATAAACAACCACCCGGGCAACCTCTTCCAGAACCGAGGGCACCGCCTCCAGCCGGACCTGCTGCGGGTGGTAAGAGCAGCTCTGCCTGCTCCAACCAGGAGCGGGGTCGCCGGAGAACTCGAGTTCAACAGGAAACAGCTCCGTTTGAAGCTCTTCGACGACTACCTCAACCTGCCGGGGAGCCAGCGAGATCAGGGTCAGGCCGTGGGGCGCCTTCCCCCGGACCTGCACCTGGTGTGTGCCCGCTCCCAGACCGGATAAATCAAGATAAGCCTCGAGATCACTTCCCAGAAGTTCATCAAAAGCCCCGGGCACCCCTTCCAGGGTCATATCCACGGTCTGGGGCATCTTCACCACGGCCATTCCCGGCTGAAGATTCTCATAACTTAAGGGAACATCTGTTATGATTTTGCGCACCGGCGTGGTCCGGGTGATATTGTCGCCGGTAACAAAAAGCCACAGGATCACCGCTAAAAACACGGCAAGGATGCGGGATATATTTTGGCTGCTTAGCAACTTGGCCATCGCTATTTGTTATTCCTCCAGGGCCAAAAGTTCAAATTTATGCCTTCGCTCTTTGCCGGGGCGCAAAGCTCGATGAGCACATTGCGCAGCTTCTTCTCATCAAGGTAGCGGGTCAGAATGCCGTTTTGGGCTACGGAGACGATGCCGGTCTCTTCAGAAACGATTATCGCCACCGCGTCGGATTGCTCGGTAATGCCGAGCCCGGCCCGGTGCCTTGTGCCCAGTTCCTTGTTCAGATTGGGATCATCAGTCAGGGGAAGATAGCACCCGGCGGCGAGAATTTTGTTGCCGCGGATGATCACAGCCCCGTCGTGAAGAGGGCTGCGCGGAAAAAAGATATTGATCAGCAGCTCGGCGGTAACAAGCCCGTCAACGGCAATCCCTGTTTCCACCCAGTCCTTCAGGCCGGTATCCCGCTCGATAACAATGAGCGCCCCGATGCGCTTCTTTACCAGGGCGGGCACGGCCTTGGTAATCTCTTCGAGAAAGTAATCAAATTCGCGGGGATCCCAGTTCCAGTAGCCGCTTTTAAAAATTTTGCCCCGCCCGAGCTGCTCCAGGGCGCGGCGCAGTTCAGGCTGAAAGACGATGGGGATGGCAATCAACCCCACCGTCATCACCTTCTCCAGGATCCAGTTCAAAGTGTTCAGGCCGACCTTGTCACTGACAACCATGGCCAGCAGCAGGATCGCCAGCCCCTTGATCAACTGCTCCGCCCTTGTGCCGCGGATGAGCAGGATGAGGCGGTAAAATACATAAGAGACAATTATAATATCGATGATGTCAAGATAATCTATATTCAGCTGGAGAATTGCCGTGACGATGCGATCCCAGATGGCCACTTTTAAGTTGATCCCTCTTTAGAAAGCAGGTTACATAAGCTAAATCGCTCCATAGCTAATTCGCCCTGTGGCAGGCAAATCCCTTCAACGGGATAAACGCAAAACCCTGCGCGGCGGAAATTATTTTTTCCAGAACTCGCGGTTAAGCTTAAGAAACAAGCTGTTCAAGCCGAGCAGCCCGATGAGGTTGGGCACAGCCATCAGCGCATTCAGAGAATCGGCCAGGGCCCAGACCGGGCGGAGGCCGCCAACAGCCCCGGCAATTATCCCTATCGTCCAGAGCAACCGGTAAAAGTAGCGCCCGCCCCCCAGAATAAATTCAAAGCACTGCTCTCCGTAATAGGACCAGGATAGGAGTGTTGAAAAGGCAAATAGAACCAGCGACGTGGCCACAATGAAATTGCCGGTCCCGGGCAGAATGAAGTTGAACGCCGCCGAGGTCATGGAAGCTCCTTCGAGTGGCCCGGTCCAGGCGCCGCTAACGAGAAGGACCAGCGCCGTCAGCGTGCAGATGACGTGGGTGTCGATAAATACCTCCACGATCCCCCAGAGGCCTTGGCGGACAGGATGGTCGGTTGCCGCAGCGGCATGGGCTATCGAGGCGCTTCCCAAACCGGCTTCATTGCTGAAGACGCCGCGGGTAATCCCGTAGCGGATCGACTGGAGCACCCCGGCGCCGGCAAAGCCGCCGGCCGCGGCCCGGCCGGTGAAAGCGCTGCCAACAATTTCAGCCAGGGCGGGCCCGATATTCCGGTAGCAAAGGATCAGGACAGCCAGGGCGCCGCCGATATATAGAAGGGCCATCAGGGGAACCAGCTTTTCGGTAATATTCCCGATGCGGCGGATCCCCCCCAGAATGACCAGGGCTACCAGCAGCGCCATAAGGATGCCGCTGTGCAGTGGAGTGACTCCAAACGCCGTCTCTAGAACTGAGGCCACGGAGTTTGCCTGAACCATGTTGCCGATGCCGAAGGCGGCTGTAGCCCCGAAAAATGCGTAAGCCAGGCCCAGCCCGGGACGTCCCAGTCCATATTTCAAGGTATACATAGGACCGCCGGCAAAGGTCTTGCCGGAGGATCGGACCCGGTAGCGCACCGCCAGGGCAATCTCGGCAAACTTGGTGGTCATCCCCAAAAAAGCGGAAACCCACATCCAGAAGATGGCGCCGGGGCCGCCCAGGGTGATGGCGGTGGCTACCCCGGCAATGTTCCCTGTCCCCACTGTTGCCGCCAGGGCGGTGGTCAATGCCTGAAAGGGAGAAATATCTCCGGACGCAGCGTGCTTCCTCCCCCGCCCTGATTTGAACAAGCTCCCCAGCGTCAGTCGAAATACGGGGAAGAGACGCCGCTGCGCCAGAAATCCGCTGCGCACGGTAAGATAGAGCCCGGCCAGCACCAGAAGCACGGCGGCAGGCCATCCGCCAAACCAGTAGAGGGCGGCCAAAACTTTACCGCCGGCCAATTTGATGATATCCACAATCATACCCCCCGCCGCTTCAAACAGTTAGTTAATTAGGTGCCAGGCACCGAATTAACTAACTTGCTTTAATGATAGTATGAGGCAGGGCCGCCGGTTCATGCTTTTCCGTCTTGCCCGGCAATGATGTTAATCTGAGATCCGCAATCCAGGCAGCGGTTGCCGGCAAGGCGGACGATCCGGGTCTGGTAATAGCGGCGGGTGATCAAAAGAGCGCCGCATTGGGGACAAAAGGTATCGGAACCGCCAGGAAGATCGACATTGCCAAGATAGACGTAGCGCAGTTTCTTCAAGGCGATCTCGCGGGCTGCTTTCATGGTTTCCAGGGGCGTCGGCGGCAGCTCCATCCGGTACTGCGGAAAATAACGGGAAAAATGAAGCGGCAGATCGGGGTTAACCCCGGCCAGCCAGCCGGTTAACAGCTCCAGCTCTTCAGGGCTGTCATTGAGAGTGGGAATAAGCAGGCAGGTGATCTCGACATGGGCCGTGGATGCGGCCAGCTCCACCGCCTCCAGGACCGGGCGGCGCATGCCGTGGCAGTATTTCTTATAGAAAGAATCGCTGAAGGCCTTGACATCAATATTTAATGCGTCGATATAGGGTAAAAGCTCCCGCAGCGCCCTGCGGGAGATAAAGCCGTTGGTAACGAGGACGTTGCGGTAGCCGTGCTCGTGGAGCAGCCTGGCGGTATCAAGGACAAACTCGTACCAGACAACCGGTTCGTTGTAGGTATAGGCTACGCCGAGAACATCTGCGGTGCTGCCTTCATGCTGCAGTATGGCCAGTACCTGTTCGGGAGTAAACACTTCAGCCCCGGCATCCGGTTTGCCTCGCGCCAGGGACCAGTTTTGGCAAAAGCTGCAGCGCAGGTTGCACCCGTAAGTGCCCAGGGAAAGGATCTGCCGGCCGGGATAGAAATGATAGAGCGGCTTTTTTTCTACGGGGTCCCAGTGCAGCGCGGCACAGAGGGCGTAGTTCTCAGTATAGAGCTCGCCGCCTGACGCCCGGCGCACCCCGCAGAAGCCCTCTTCTCCCTCCATGAGCAGGCAGTGCCGCGGGCAGAGCAGGCAGCGAATCTTGTCTTTTTCTTTAGTATAAAAAAGGGCCTGTTTTCTCATGTTCAGCTACCTTGAGTACGTTTCTAAATATTATCTTAGCTGTAGCGGCGGACCTCAAAGCGGTAGAGCTCGACAGGTTCATGGGGACCGATACCGGCCTTGCGGCGGGCGATGGCGATCTGCTCGGCAGCCGTATCGATCCCTTCGAGGTCGGGCAGCAGCAGGCCGCTGCGATGTCCGCTGCGCACAATCACCCCGTATCTGGCAGGATCCAACTCCCCTTCACTCTCAATCTTTTCGGGGGGCATAAGCACATCCACTGAAAAGGTAAGTTCATCAATTTCTTCAAGGCGCACCGGGGCAAAGCGGGGATCTCTTACCCCCGCGCTGACCGCATTCATGATGATCTCTTCGGCCAGGCTTTGACGAACCGGTTCCACGGTGCCGATACAGCCGCGCAGTTCCCCTCCTTTTTTCAGGGAAACAAAGGCCCCGGCCCGCTGAGATAACAGTTCCGGCAGGGGTTCAGGCGCCGGCAAAGGGCGCCCGTGCTCCAGGTAATGGCGCAACGCCTGCCGGGCCAGCGCTACCGGATCAGCCGGCGCATCTTTTTTTTCGCCGGATCTTTCCTCTGCGGCAGCCGGTGCGCTTCCCCATTCAGCCGCCGCCGGTCGAAGCTCCGCCACCAGGTAGCCTACGCCAAAGGGGCCCTCGTAAGAGAAAATCTCTGCCCGGAAGCTCTCTCCGGAGAGCGTCCCCAGGGCAATTAAAAAGGAACGATAAGCGCATTCTCCGGCCTCTTCCACCAGTTCTTCATCCAGAGCCAGGATTTCCTCTACCCGCCCCTCGCGGAGCAGCTCCACCAAAAGGCGGTCGTATTCGGCGCCCCGCGGGCTGTAACCGGCCGGCGCGCCCGGGATAAGGCGGTGGGATAGATCCCCGCTGGCCACCACCGCCGCCGGCAGGCCGCGGGCTTCTATGGCGCGCCGCAAGGCCTGCCCGAAACGGTAAAGATCGCGCCTGGGAGCAAAGGTATAAGTCAGGTGAAGCCCGGGCACGGAGACCCCCGCCTGCTGCAGGTAGTAAAGAGGCACTGCGGCGCCGTGATCGATAAACATCCTGCGGCGGAGGCGGCGATCCCCGGCCTCAAGGACTACCGGGCGCAGCGGCTCACCTTCGGTCTCGCGCTGCAGCTGCTCCAGAAGAGCGGCATCCGTTTCCAGGAAGACTTTCACCCCGCGTGCCCCGAAATCTCCGAAGTCGCCTTCGAGCCGCGGCCCTGCCTGCACCGCGATCCCTTCACGCATCAGAGGGCCGTGCGGTGTGATGACGATAAGGCAGCCGGGCGCCGCTTCACGAATCCGGCGGCTCAGGCGCTCCATCCCGGCAACGGTTTGCCGCACCCTGACGAGTTCATCCCGGCCCACCTCCGGAATAATGAGCGGCGGGTGCGGGGTGATTCCCACTATTTTCAACATGGTTATCCACCCCCGTAATTCTTGATTTTAGGCAAGGCTGCTTCTAGCTAGTATGTATAGAGAGGATATCAATAGTATACCAAATTCAGGCAAAGGGGACAAACAAAAACGAGGCAAGGCTGCAGGAAAATCCCCCTAAATCCCCCTTTAAAAAAAGGGGGACTTTATCTCGCGGCTCTCGAACGCTCCCCTTTGGAAAAGAAGCTCCCCTCCCCCTTGCAAAAGGGGGGCCGGGGGGATTTATATAAAAACCACCATTAGCCGGGCATTGACCGGTTTGGAGATCCTTCACTTCGCTCAGCATTCCTGTAATGCTTTAAATGCGGCTTGACCATAAAAAGACCTCCTGGTACAAAGGTGTTAGGACAAACCCAAAATACCGGAGGTCGATAAAAATGGATAAACGTACCAAAAATCT
>JAAZHP010000168.1 GCA_012510625.1 Bacillota bacterium | reverse complement strand
GGCTGCCCTTATTGCCGGAAGCAGATTGAACAGCTGGATCAGGAAGGAATCTCTTACCAGTTACGCAATGTCAGCCGGGACAAGGCCGCGCTAAAAGAGCTCCGGGAAAGATATGGCGCTAAAATTGTCCCCGTGCTGGTAGAAGATGGGAAGGTCAAATCAATGGGCTACCAGGGCATGGGTTGAGGCGTTTGATTAAACACCGCCGTGAGCGGCAGGCTTGCAATTGTGTGAATATAACCATGCTGGACAGGGATCTACATGAAAGCGGAAAGTATCATTTTTAAAAGCGGCGCCCTGAAGCTGGAAGGACGCCTGGCGATCCCCCCGCGTGCAGGGACTGCGGCGGGGGTGGTGATCTGCCATCCCCATCCCTTGTATGGCGGCAGCATGACCAACAATGTGGTTTATGCCGTGAGCGGGGCCTTGACGAAAAGGGGGATCGCCGCTTTATATTTTAATTTCCGCGGGGTAGGGCGGAGTGAAGGCGTACATGACGGCGGGCAGGGTGAGATTGACGACGCCCTTGCCGCCATCGCCTTCCTGGCCGGCCGCAGCGAGATTGATGCCGGGCGAATCGGCCTGGCCGGCTATTCCTTTGGCGGCGCGGTTGCTCTCAATGCGGCAATGCAGAGCGGCAGGATCAGGGCAGTCGCCGCCGTCTCGCCGCCGGAGATGCCGGACCTGGGCGGCTTTACCCGGCCCAGGCTGATTCTCTGCGGGTCAGAAGACAGCCTGGTTCCCGCCTCTTTCCTTCTTCAGCAAAAAGAGCGGATCACCGGCCCGGACGGCGCCGGTGCGGTTGAAGTGATCAGTGGCGCCGATCATTTCTGGTACGGATACGAAGAAGTCCTGGCCGCCCGCGTCACCTCCTTCTTTCAGCAGCACCTGCCGGCGCCGGTTATTTAGAAACTGTCTCATATAGCCGGTTGCCCGTAAAATTGGTGGAAATCCAACTCGCTATCTTCTTCTTTTTTTATCTAAACCACTCCCAAAATCCAATTGGTTGCCGGTCGTTATCTGCAGGATTTGCTGCTTTAATGACGTATTATATAAAGAATACTGCAAATTAATTCATAAAATAGCTTGCTTTGCCAAAAGTCAGGACCCAAAAGCCAAAGGAGAGACAATCATGGATTTAAACCCGGCACAGAAAAGGCTGGTCGAGGCGGAGCCCAGCGGGCACAGCCTGATCCGGGGTGTGGCCGGTTCGGGGAAAACGACGGTGGCGCTGCACCGGGCCCTCTTTTTACGGCGCAATTACTGCTTCGAACCCGGTGACAAAATTTTGCTGGTTACATTTAACCGCACTTTGATCAACTACATGCGGCATCTTTTGAACAAGTTGGAGGATAAGGATTACTATCGCAACATTTTCTCCAGTGATGAGCGCACTGTCGATGTCAGGACGGTGGACAGTCTCGCCTATCAATACCAGCCTGTTAAAAGCGATGTCAGGCTGCCTGGTAATAATGAGAGATACTCTCTTATAGAGGAATGTATAGTCGAGTTAAGAAAACACCTGGATTCTCCGATCCTGGATCGCAAAAATATTCCATTTCTGCTCAATGAGATAAAGTGGATCAAAGCCTGCAACTACATGGAGCTGGAGGAGTACCAGCATGTTGACAGGATCGGCCGGCAGAGCTTTGAATCCGGAGAAGGTCCCCAGCGTCTGGCCAAGGGTTCTCCCGCCCGGAAAGCGATCTACGAGTTGATGCTTCTCTACACTAAAAAAATCAATGAGCGGGGGCACTTCGATTTCCTTGATTGCGCCCTGGCGGCGCTGAATCACGCCTCTATTGAAGAGAAGGATAAGTATACCCATATCATTATCGATGAGGCCCAGGACCTGACCAGGGTACAGCTAGAGTTATTAAAATTGCTCTATGCCCATAAAAAACACTCTTCCTTTACCGTGATCATGGATACGGCGCAGAGCATCTATCCCCATGCCTGGCTGGTCAAGGGGCGGAGTTTTACCAGCATCGGTTTTGATATGAGCGGCAAGAGCCACATTTTAAGCAAAAGCTACCGCAACACCCGGCAGATAGCCCAAACAGCTTACGGCCTGATTCAAGATGATGAAAACATCACCGGTGATGAGCATTATGTCATCCCTTCGGTTATCGACAAGCAGGGCACTGAACCTGTCTTCCGGAGGCATGAAAGTGAAAAAGAAGAAGCTCGTTATGTTTGCGCCAGAATCAAAGAGCTTACAGCGGGGAGGTACTCCTTTAATGACATCGCGGTAATTGCAAGGCTGCACCAGCAGCTTGATTATATCCAGGAACATTTAACAGAAGCAGGCATCCCCTGCTACCGGCCTCGAAACAGAGGCGAAGCCATTGATGAACGTGCCGTTCACCTGCTGACCATGCATGCGATCAAGGGGCTGGAATTCAAGGTGGTCCTTATCATCGGCCTTAACGAGCGGGTGATGCCCCTAATACCGGGAGAGGCGACCCACGAAGACAGCAAGCTTATAGAATCCAACGAGCGGAAGCTGCTTTATGTAGGGATGACCCGGGCTACGGAGATGCTGTTCTTATCCAGCAGCGGAACGCCTTCGCCGTTTATTGCCGGCATTGAAGCAATGTTGCGCCTGAGCCACCGCGCCAAAATAAAAAGCTTCTACCGGGTTAATCCCGAAGATTACCTTTTCCGGGACCGGCTGCATTCATTATGGTCAAGCGAGGAGAAAGTAAGGCAATGGATGCTCAAAGAGCTGCTGCATACATATGGCTATCCTTTGTTGTTGATTGATCTGGAATACAAGGTCAGCAGCTTCTCGGGAACCGGCGGCTCGGTTGACATAGTTATCTACAAGCATGGCAGCCGGGCGCCGGATATTTTCATCGAAACGAAGGCGCCGGGAAGCGACCTGGCAAAGGGG
>JAAZHP010000167.1 GCA_012510625.1 Bacillota bacterium | reverse complement strand
TTGTTGCTGGTTTGTCAAGATCAAAAAGAAACCACGGCGGCTGAAAAGCTCCGTGGTTTCTTTTAATGGTCGGAGCGACAGGATTTGAACCTGCGACCTCTTGACCCCCAGTCAAGCGCGCTACCAAACTGCGCCACGCCCCGTTTCTCACTAGCAATATTATAGTAAGTCACTTAAATGAAAAAGTCAAGCGCGTAAGGTAATAGTGTGTTGCCGGACAGTGATATTGTCACCCTATAAGCGGTCTGAGATAATGTCACCATTATGGGACTGTTTATCCACTTTGTGGGACACCGGGGACGTACCTGTTTGTCCCATTTTGCAGGGGTATATTATCATTACATACAGGATTTGTTTTTATCCTGCTTGTTCTGGAGATCCTTCGCTTCGCTCAGGAAGACAAAATGGAAAATAGGATGACAAAATGGCACAGTAATTGCCGGGGCAATTTTTTATCAGATGGAGAAAAAGCCGATAAGACGGCTGAAATCGATTCCCGCCACAAACCGGCCCCGGTAGGTCTCTTGAAGCTTGCGGTTGGCTTCCTCCAGGTGAGGCGATTTGATGCCGTATGAAATGGAGAGATATGTCTCCATGCAGGCGGCCAGCTGGTCGCAGGCCCGGATGATCTCGCCGTCCAGCGGGGAGTAGCGGTCTTCATTGTAGCGTTCATTGATCTCATCTGAAGTTGCGAATAGAACCCGTCCGTCCTTGATAATCTTGCCGGTAAATTCATCTTCCGTATAGAATTTTATCTCCCGGTGCCAGGAGGCCGGCAGCAGGGGATAGATCCGCTCTTCCATTTGCCGCTGCTCTATCTCCTTGACCAGCTCTTCGAGGCCTGCAACGGAGCGTTTAACCGGGGAGATGATGTCGCGGGTCAACACTTCGGGCAGGTCGTGAAAGAGGCCGCCCAAGAAGTTATTCTTTTTCCGCTGTGGCGACGCCCCGATCTCCAGCGAGCAGAAATAGGAGAAAGCAGCCACGATAAGCATGTGACCCAGAACCGAGGTTTTCGGGAGGCGGGGCGACTGAGCCCATCGCTGCTGGAAGCGGAGCTGCCCCACCATGTCGAGAAAGTTGCCGGTTTTCTTATTCAGGTTCAGCTTCTGGACTCCGGCGAGATCGTAATGCTCTTCAAGCTGGTTCTCAATATCACGCCTGGTCTCCTCCAGTCCGTAAATACCGGCATTGAGATGATAGATGAGCTTGAATTCCCAGTTGGTGGCCAGGTAATGGGCTGCCCGGAGAATTTTCTGCTCCAGTGAATTATTATCAATGCAAAGCAGGTAGCTTTTCATCCTTTCAAAGAATGTGCCATCCCCCAGCGGCGTTAAACGATCCCGCAGCATTTCGAGAACCCATTCGTTCAGCTGCGCCCCCTTCTCGGACATGAGCCGGTGGAAAACCGGCGGCTTGATATCGGTTAGAACGATGCGGTGTAAATACTCAAAGAGAAAACCTTCTATAAGGGCGCACCAGTCCACCGCGGCGCCGCGATCGGTTTCTTCAAATTTGCTGAGGACATAAGCGTAGACCATCTTGTGGGCCTGCTTGTCCATTTCGGTAAAGTGCTCGGGACGGTTGTGATCGTTCCAGCGCTGAATGCTGGCCGCTTCAAAAAGCAGCTCCAGAAGCTCCTTGGTGATCATTTATTTCCCCCGCTTCATTCGATGTCTGATCTAGCTTTCGCTGAAGTCCGTGCTTTTTCCTGCCCGGCAAGCAAAATACCCCTTTTAAAGGGGTATAAATTAAAACTTCTATCTGTATACACCCGGGCGCTGTTCTTTTCTATAGAATGATGGCGATCAGGCCGCCGCTGCCTTCGTTAATGATTTTTTCCAACGTCTCTTGAAGCTTCTCCTGGGCGTTTGGCGGCATGTTCCCCAGCTTGCCGGTAATGCCGTCCTGAACCAGTTCATGGAGGGATTTGCCAAAGATCTGCGATTCCCATAGTTTTTCAGGATTTTCTTCAAATTCTTCGATAAGATAATTAACCAGCTCTTCGCTCTGCCGTTCAGAGCCCACTACCGGGGCAATCTCGGAATTTACATCCACCCTGACGATATGCAGAGAAGGAGCGCTGGCCCGCAGCCTGACCCCGAAGCGGCCACCCTGTCGGATAATCTCCGGCTCCTCCAGGGTCATCTCCTCCAGGGCCGGAGGCACAATGCCGTAGCCCGTTTCTTGAACCTGGTAAAGCGCCTCCGCCAGCTTGTCGTATTCGCGCTTGGCTACGGAGTAATCCCTGACGATGCGCATGATATCAGCGTCGCCTGTAATCTCTTCGCCGCAGTATTCTCCCAGGACCTGCTCGAACATACCGGCGGGAGTATCCAGCTGGATCTCCGCTTCCCCCGTTCCCAGGTTGACCTGCCGCAGAACGGCGCTCTCCACGAAATCATGTTCCTGGAATTTTTCCAGCATCCCGTGAACATCACGTACCCGGCTGATTTCGGCCAGGTTTTCGTTGATGCTTCGATCCAAGCTCTCTTTGAGCCAGTGTGTTGGTTCCAGCACATCAACCCAGGGAGGCACATTTACCGCCACATCGTGAAGCGGAAACTCGTAGAGGGTTTCCTCCAGCACCAGGTCCAGATCGGCCTGGGTAAGTTCAAGACAGTTCAGCGCAACAACGGGCACGTCATATTTGATAGACAGTTCTTCCTGGAGAGCGGCAACTTCGGCACTGTGCGGTTCAACGGCATTGAGCAAAACGACGAAAGGTTTGCCCATGGCTTTGAGCTCGTCGATTACTCTTTCTTCGGCCTCCACGTAATTTTCACGCGGTATTTCGGCGATGGAACCGTCGGTGGTCACGACAATGCCGATAGTGGAATGATCGGTAATTACCTTACGGGTGCCCTGTTCGGCAGCCTCTTCAAAGGGGATATCGTAGTCAAACCAGGGCGTGGAGACCATGCGCGGCCCCTCTTCGTCCTCGTAGCCGGAAGCTCC
>JAAZHP010000166.1 GCA_012510625.1 Bacillota bacterium | reverse complement strand
TGCCTTAATGCGCTGCCATTTGTACATACTGACCACCTCTTTTTTCCCCCTTTTCAGGGGAGATTTTATCACAGGTGGATCAGTTTTACTTGACGATCTAGGATCAATTCTATTTTACGATCTATACCTCAGTTACTTCTCGCGTATCTTCAAGGAAAAGACCGGAGTATCTCCTACAGAGTATAAAAAGCAGATCTAGCACTCTATTGTAAAAATATCAATTCTAGAATTAAACGAAAAAAGTATCAAGCCCACCCAAACCGGAGTATTATTCATATGATTACTTGGCATGTTAATTTAGAAAGATATTACATGGCCATCATGCTTGTGCAATACAGGTATTATTATGTAAGCAAGGAAAAGTTTGGTACAAGCGCAAGCACAATTATCGACGGTAATCGTGTGGAAAAACCATTCCGCTTTCAGATTTGGCTTAGTGCGCTTTGTGGGGGTTTCCTTAGGTGTATGTAAAGCCCACTTTTTCCGAGAATTAGCGACAGGGCAATTAATTTGCATTTTGCGCAAATCAGCCATGCAATATAGATTAAATTTGGGAAGCAGCTACATGAAGAGAGGTGCAACTGTATAATGTGTGAGCTATTGGGGATGGCATTCAACGAGGCGGGTTCAACCCAACTTCTCTTTTAGGGGTTTTGTTCATCGGGGATCTGATAATCCCCATGGGTGGGGTATTGCCTACTATCCGGATTGCGAGTTTGCAGCCCAGATAATTCAAGAGCCGCTGCAATCAAATTACAGTTTCTTCGCTGGAGATATTCTTGTTGATTGAACTACAAGCAGCCAAAATATTAAGATGCCGAGAAGCAGTCTTCCAATATGTTAAAACAAAATCTCACTATGTTTTTGTATCTCCCGACATAATTGCAAATAGTTGCTGTAGCCGATAATCCGGTAATGAGCTAATCTGTTGCGTATAGAACGAGCCAGTTGAATTAGCGGCAAGTAAGTGCGCTCGGTTTTCAGCGACACGCTGTTAGCGACAACAGCCTCCAGGTAGCCCCATTGGCAGGAATAAGGGTTTTCTTTGGCCGCTGCCATTTCTTTTTCCGAATCAAATAGCGGAAAACGAATGGGCCATTCAGGGCCGCAAATCTGGGTTAAACGCTTGCATATACAAAGACGCAGGTTATCTAGCTGCGGCAACAGTAAAGAAGCCTGGGCTCGCCACAAGCGATGCTGAATTTCTTCTCTCCGGCCAAATAAGGCCAGGGCTGAACTGTTAACTTCCAACCCATACTCCCATGTCCAGGTTAAAATGCCTCTACCCCAAAGCTTTGGATTTTGTAAACATAAATCATCAGTGGCAGCGGTGCTGTTCTCAAGCCAATTCCCAAACCGGGGATACTCCTCCAAAGAAAACAATAATTCATTCGACCATTCCCGCTTCTCCAGCGCGTAATTGAGCAAACGTTGCATCAAGTTATCTAAGCCATCAAAAACATCATCCCACAGCCATTCGGCCAATTGAATATCGCTGCCCGCGATTGAGGAAATAACGCTTTCCCGCCAGCCGGAAGCAAAGCTGCTACCGGTCCCATCTTCTTCGGCCATCCTGCATAATAACTGCATTTCCAGCGCGGAAGGTATCCCCCACCACTTTCGAACGGAGAGGTAGAGGCTTTCTGCAGGCACCATGTCCACTGCCCAGGCTGGACAAATCAAGCAGATAACTGTAGGGCGTCCACCCCGGTCAATGATTTTTTGAAAATTTTGGGACCACTGCAAAAGGAACTCTACCCAGGCACGCCGCCTGGCTGTTGGCAATGTGTTCAAACCAACCAGCTGAATGATGTCAGTAGCAGTACAAAGTTCAACCAGGTTGGCCGGTGTTCGGGACAATGAAGCCGGCCAGCGGACCCCAAGCCTGCCCCCCAGGGCTATGGCAGGAGAGCAATCTTCTGGCATCTCGGGCAACAGGGCTTCATACATGACAAAATCCCGGCGCCAGAGCTCTTCTCTCAAATAGCTTAAGAGTTCTTCTGAATCTACCCAATCAGGGTGAAGAACCAGGAGATTGCGCCGCTCTCCCAAATCGTCTGCAAGACGCATGATAAAGCGCTGGATACCGGGCAGCCGGTAAAGCAGCTGGGTAAGCTTTTTCTGGCTCATGACTCCAGCAGCACCCGTTTCACTACAGGTTCAACAAGTAGAACGTCGTCCTTGGTTTCTACAAGTCCCAAGTGCTTAATAAATAGCAGACCGGCTTCGCTTTCCTCCACAGTCATCCCCGTTTCCCCATGCACCAGTTCGGCCCAATGCTTTGGTTCTGTTAATTCCAGTGGTATGCCTTTCTTCTCCCTGGCAATAAACTTTAAAATATCTACGATATCGGATCTTTCTCCAAGGTCCAGAGCAGCCACAAAGTTTTTAAATACTGCCGACTCCCGGTTATTTAACTCCTCATTTAATTCAGTGGCCCAGGGTCGCGGATCATCTTCTTCGACACCGCACCTTGCGAACAACTCATCCAGGAGCCAGGGCCAGCCGCCGGTTACCCGCATAATCTCCTTGCACACTTCATCGGAGTAGAGCTTCCCCTGCTGGGCCAGCCGCTGGTTTATTGCACGTATGTTCCAGCGCCGCAATGGGGTGGCGATATCGGCCTTGTCTTCTATCCTTTGCCTCTCATCGCGGGGGTAGTTTATCCACTTCCATGTAACAACAGGATCAAAAACAAAAATTAAGCGCAAACACTGGCGATGCCGCTTGCTGTAGCTTTGAGTAAACGTTATTGCCGCATCCAAAATTTCAACTAGGGGCAGGTTCCCATCCTGAGGCCGGAAAAACAGCACCAGGCGTTCGTATTCGGCCCGTCGCTTCAGATGTTTTTCCAACCAGGCATATAGTGATGCGCCATCTTTTTTGAAGGGAATACTGCGAACTTCGGTTTTGGTGCGGGAAGGCATCTCAGACGGAATAAAACGCTTAAAAGCCTCTTCCAGCCTGTTGCCGCCAAGCGCCTCGGAAGCAAAAATCAAACCGACGCCAGACCGCTGTTGATTCAAGCTGCTTTCCTGAGCAAAGGTTAGCGGCGTATAGTGTCCGCCAGGTAGAAGAGCATGATACTTATCCGGATCAAACACGTTCGGTTCGGGCTCTTTCACAAGCAAATCTAGTAGCCGGTCTTCCACATTTTCCATAAGCCGAACCAGGTTCGGACTGCGCAGGCGATAGTGGCCCTGGCTTGTGCGCACCAGGACTCCCAGCCCACACATCTCATCGAGAAGCCCTCTCAGCTGGTCAGATTCAATTCCTCTAAAGCCCTGGGGCCACCATTCTCTGACCAGATTCAATATTTCGCCCGCCGGATAAGCTTGTGAAAAGCCGTTCCTGGCTTGAAACTGGTCATAAATCATAACCCAGGCAATAGCCTGGTAGCGCTTGTCCAAAGCCAAAGTCCAATCAAAGCGCTCGCAAATCCTGGCTCGTACTTCGGCTTTTCGGTAAACAGATTCCACATCCTCCCTGTCTATCTTATAAGGCGGGGGCTGATTCTGTGGTATATCTATACTATTTAACAGTTCCTGGCAGAAAAGCTGGATTAAGCCGGGATGATAATTCGTATAAGAGAGGATGCTTAGAATTACCGAACTGTCTGTAAAGTAGAAACCAAGTGTTTCTAAAGGCTCGCGAATTAGCCGCTGCGCGGCGTCAGGCTCAAGTGGACCAACACAGATGGGAGTTCCGAAATGGGCCAGCGGCTGGTTCCCACGCCCCTGAAAGCGCTGTACATTATGTAAGCCAGCCAGGATCACTTTAAACCTACGTTCAGTTTTGGACATTAAGATGCGTAGCCCGTCAACCACATTAAAATCATTTGCCGCATCGGCATCCAAAAAATTGTCCGCCTCGTCGAAAAGAACAAGCACCCGGCAATGGGGTCTTTGCTGCATAGCATTTTCAATAAGCTTAGCGATCTCCTTCGGGTTTTCGGTTTTTTCCTTTTCGGACAACAAGTTCAGGCTCTTAAAGATGTCGCGAAGCCTTATCCAAATTGCCTGGGGGTCCATTTCGTAAGTAGGAGAACCGATAAGCTTGATATCATCAACAAAGGCATACTGCTCCCGTTCAGGTTTGTAAAACTCCCGCTGGACGTGTCTTAGGAGCGCTGATTTACCCAGCTGCCGACCCCCATATACGATGCAACTGCCCTCTGCCCGCTGTAATTCCCGGGCCATAGCCTTGCGGCCAAAAAACATTTCCGGGGGCACATCGCCAGCCCTAAATGGCGTGTAGGGGTTGACAGGTGCAAAAGGCAAAGTACAATAGAAAAATGTATGCAACCGCTCCAATCTTTCCGCTGACAAGTAGGCAAAGAGGATTTCATCCAGTACAGCAATGGTTAAGCCCCAATCAGCAGTTATCTGGCGCATCACATTTCTCCGGCGTATACTCATCCTGCCTAGGTAGATCACCAGGATATTCCTGTTCTCCAAATGCAAATCTTTCATCCAACTGGTTAAGGTATCAACACTGGGCCTCTCCCAGAGGCAAACTACGTCGAAGAGATTTTGCTGCTGTGAACCAAATTGGGGTATCGGAGCCCGACCCCCTGTAGACATATGCACCCGAAGATAGAGCCAGTGCTCGCCTCTATTCTGGGTTTTGATGCCTACCTTAGGGGTAGGCTCAACATGAAAACCTAGGTAGCGAAGAATATTGACAATGTGTTCTGCGTTAGTGTGACCTCTCGCCGATCCCTGCTTAAGCCACCGCCATGAGTTAATAGCCGATATTACTTCATCTTGCAGAGGCCGGGGGAAACGGTTAAACCTGAACTCACCCCACTTCCCGCCATTTTTTACCGCACTCTGAAGTCCTTGAAGCCCCGGTTTTTCCAATAATTGATTCAGCTTCTCCGACATGTTAACAAACCGTTTTAGAACATCAACTCTGCCAATCTCCGAGGGAAAGCTAAAGGGGTTCTCTCTGAGAGGATCGCCAAGTTCCATCAATTCAATTAGCTGCGCGATGCATTCTTCAACAACACGAGAATCTCCCCCGTTCAAGGCATTGGCTATAGTATCAATTATGTCAGCCTTTATGTCTTCATCGCCCGGGTACTGTAAAAGGCGCTTACGGATTTGTTTCCATTCCCTGCTTAATTGGTCTAACTTTTGTTTGCGAGAATCCTTAACCGACTGGCGTACCGTCTCTATTATTACTTGCTGGTTGTGATAATCCAAAGAAGCTTCTAGATCGATATTTTGTAGCTCACCCAGTCGAGCTGCCCGCTCTTCATCGGACAAAATCCCATCTACAACAGCTTGCTCAACCTCACTCCTTACCTTATGGAGCATCTCTCCCAGGCAAGCAGCTGAACCGCGAAGTTCTTCTTCATAACGGCTGGAAAGCTCCTCTTTTTTAGCCTCATCATCGATGATGTTGATCAGGGATTGGACAAAGCGGAAGTCTTTTTTCTCCAGCCATTGATCAATAATCTCTTCTAACGGTCTTGCTTGTTTTTTGGCTTTTATTAAAGCCTCTGCAATCATTGCACAATTTGCAGGTCTTCCCAAGTGATCCAGATCGATTTCAGGCAACAGCAGAAGCCTATTCATGAGCGCTTGCTCAAGATCATCGCTGTCTTCGGCCAGCCAATCCCAGGTGCTGACACAATCTATGCTCGGCTCGATAGCAACATTCAAATCTCTGCAGAGCTGCTCCAGTGAGCGCAACATGCAAAGCGCAGACGCAACTCGACCAGGATGTTCATCATCATCCTTCATCGCATGAACTGCCGCCCGGACATCATTCAACTCCGACTGGATACCGGCACGCAGTGCAGAGATGCGTTCGGCCAACCAGTCACCTCGACCGCTTTTCCTTTCCTCGTACCTTTTCACAAACTCACACCAAAGCAGGGCCAGTTCACAAGCATCTCTTACATAGCGCATGATCTGATCACGTGGAGCCCCAGTGATTGCCGGCAATTTATGGCCAGTCAACTTGTGATCAATGCTTGCAATCCGGCTTTCCACATTAGTCCGATCCATCCAGTCTAATGCTTTTTCCTGGATGATCTTCCATTTGCTCCGGCAGTCGCCAGCTACCAAATTTAGAAAACCTTTTAGCTCTTCCTCATTTTTAACAAGTTCGATCCAGACCTTGGTTGCCCTAGCCAATTTCGTCTTCCGGCGCGGAGCTTCAGTCAGCCACTGCTTGGTTTTTTTAACAACCATTTTTATATCTTCTTCATATTGCTCCACACCTTCAAGAAGCCTTAAATCGCTACTGTGCAGCGCTCTGCCGTAATGAGCAAAGTTCTTTACTGTTTGAACCAACCCGTTAAGCGCGGGTAAACAACTGGGGGTTTTCAGCCAATCCAGCATTCCTGCAACGGGAGCAATAACAGCGGGCCTTAAAGAGGCAGCCAGTCCTAGAAGTATTTCAACATCTGAATCGCCTGGCTGGCGAGTCCGCGCAATGTCTGCCAAATCGTCGACCAGGTCGCCGGAATCCATTGCTAGCCAGCGGGCACCCTGTACAGCCTGGAGCAGCCATGCAGGTACAGGGGAGCTTTTACCCTGCGTTTCCAGGGAAGTACAGAACCAGTATGCCCCAGCCAGGTCATCTTCTTTTAGTAATTCCCAGCAGAAATCACTCCAGCGTCTCTCTTCTTCAGACTCAGTCTCGCCTATCGAGGTACTGAACTCTATAGATTTTTCCCTGCTCTCATCATCATACTCGGATGTCTCAATCTCGCTCTCCCCGGCATCGATATTTTCGGGGGCGGAATCCACCACATGGCCATCTTTAGTCTCCTCGGGAATAAATAGCTGAAGTACGGCTTCGTCTTCTACAGTTTTCTCAGGGATGTGCTGCTGAGCCATGGACCCGTCTTCCGCTTCAGCTTCACTGGATATCTCAGTTTCATTCATTACCGCTTCTGTTTCAAACCCAAGCTCTGCTTCCTCACCTGTGGAGACATCTGGCTGCGCCGCATCACTAAAAAGTGCATTTATCTTTCCGAATCCATCTTCCACTATTTCTTCCAGCTCCGCCAGCTGCTTGCGCTGCCTGCGGGCATCGGCAACACTTTTGCTGGACTGAGATTCAATTTCCCTGTATCTTCGCATGGCCTCTATGAGTGCGTCTATCTCTTCAACAATCCAATCCACCTTTTCCATGGGAACTCTCTTTGCTTCCCACAAGGCCAAGCCATCAGCCAAATTAAAATATGCGAGAACATCTTTATATTCACGCTTTAACCTGTTCAACGCGTTTTCAACCTGTAGCAGGTTATTATTCTGGCCAGCCTTCTCTTCCGCAAGCTGCTGGAGTGAAGCTATAAACTGATCCATCTTCTCCCATTCCGGGGAGTCTGCCGGTAACGTCGCAGCTTCCTCCAGGAATTTATCCCAAATGGATTGTTCGTTTATAAATACACCATCATCTAGCTCAACTTTATTTTCATCGGACTCCGGGGCCTCATCAGGTATTTTTTGCAGGGCTGCTACACAGATTAAAGCTGTCGCTTCACCGTCTGTGCAATTAAGCTCTTTAGTCAATTCTTCCACAGCGGCAGAAATAAACCCATCAATCGTCTCGGTGACATTTTTCTCGTTATCCGAATTTTCTAGTGTAATCAATTCGGGCAGATGAATATCCAATATCTGCTCTAAAATCTTTGAAGCCTCTGGCCAATTATCAATTAAGGTAAATATTAGGGACAGAAGAAACCTGCGGTCGCTGATAGCCTGCTTTAAAATTCCATTAGACAGCAACGCAACTGGTGCACTAGAAGAATTTCTAAATCCTTTAATGTCTACGTTTGAATTGATAAAAAGGTTAAATTCTTTGCGGACCTCAGGAGGCATTATATCGCGTATATAAAGAACTTGCTTCGCGATGCCACTACAGGTATCCTTATCTAAAGCGTCATCCATCCTCTTAAAAAAATGTCCGAATAGCTTCTTATGCACAGCCAAGAAAGACACCTCCAGAATCAATCCCAGCAACTACATCTACTAGCAGTATTGCTTAGACTATTGGTACTCTATAAAAAATTACCTTAAATTACAAATATCATACAAAATCATTTAGTTCAATAGGAAAAAGGAATATTTTTATCTGTTTTTATAATATTAACAGAACAGAATGACACACTTTTGTCACAATAGCTCATTTTTATTATGTCATAACCTGAAGAGCAAGCCTTCAGAAACAAGCCAATTTGACATACTATCTTGAGGCAAATAGGTATATACTTTTTATTCAGGTTTATGGTAATTTAAGAGCTGTCGAGGGCATAATTACCCCGCCATAAAAGAAGGGAAATACTTCCTGATATATGGAGCGGTAAAAGTGACAGAGAATATAAGCAGCCTGGAAGCCTTGCA
>JAAZHP010000165.1 GCA_012510625.1 Bacillota bacterium | reverse complement strand
TCAATTCTTATATCATCAAGGACAAAGAACGCAACCTGGTCATAGATACGGGAATGAATCTGGAAGAATGTCACACGGCCATGATGGAGGCGCTTGGTGAGTTGCAGATTGACCTGCACCGGACCGACTTTTACATCACCCATATGCACGTTGATCACCTGGGGCTTGTTGGAAGGCTGGCCCTGCCTTCTTCCCGCATCTACTTCAACCACCCCGATGCTGAGATTGTCGCTTTGAACAATGTATGGGAGTTTCTCTTCCAGGCGGCCGCACGGCACGGTTTCCCTCACAAAGAGCTGAAAGAAGCGCTGGCCAGGCACCCGGCAAACCGCTACAGTTCCACCGGTCCCTTAAATTTTGAACTTCTCCGGGAGGGGGACCGGATTGCTTACGGTTCCTACAATTTTACCTGTATCCATACTCCCGGGCATACCCCGGGGCACCTCTGTCTCTATGAACCTTCGCGCAGGCTCCTTGTTTC
Organism: Bacillota bacterium; assembly: GCA_012510625.1. GTDB lineage: Bacteria > Bacillota > Dethiobacteria > DTU022 > DTU022 > JAAZIN01. The sequence goes on along the minus strand of JAAZHP010000165.1, from coordinate 1,483 downwards.
CGGCGATCATATCCTTGGCGACATTACCCCGAACATCTCGGCCTGGGATGATACCGACAACAGCTTGCAGGTATACCTGCAGAGCCTGGACAAGGTATACCGCATGGAGCTGGATCTCATATTGCCCGGCCACAGGAGTATCGTCTCCGATTGCCGGGGGCGCATCCTCGAGCTGAAGAAGCACCACGAAGAGAGATTGCAGGAAGTCCTTTCGATCATTAAAAGCGCCGGGGCGGGCAGCGCCTACGAGGTCGCCGCGCAGATGGAATGGGATATTGACGCCCGGGACTGGGAAGAATTCCCTTTAACTCAGAAATGGTTTGCCACGGGCGAAGCCGTGGCCCATCTCCGCTACCTGGAGGAGACCGGAGCGGCCCGGAGAAAGGAGCGGAACGGCACGATTATTTTTCAAATATCCTCCTGAGTGGGAGCGAATGGGCAGGGGGACAGTTCCCGCGCAAACAGGGCGGCGCGCTTAGGATGACCTGTAGGGGTGGGGTTCCACCCCCGCCCGTGGCAATCAGATACGGAAGAGTGTTGTAGGGGCGAGGCATGCCTCGCCCGTTGGTGAGGCACAGGCGTTTGCGTTGTAGTGTCCGCTTGTTCTAAAACGAGGAACTTGTATTGCTTTAACGGTAACCTACAACCTAGCGAAAAAAGTGGTAGGGGCGGGGTTCCACCCCCGCCCGTTTTGATCGCTCAATCGATAAATATAAGGAGTAACAACCATGATCTCAGAAGAAGAAAAAAAGGTCCTGTCATTGTTGGAGAAGCTGAACATCGCCTATACCCGTCACGAGCATCCTCCCGTTTATACAGTGGAAGAGGCCAGAAGGTATTACGGCGGGATGAAGGGGGCGCAATGCAAAAACCTGTTTCTTCGCAACGGCAAGGGGAACAGGCATTACCTGGTCATCCTCGAAGACTCGAAAAGGGCGGACTTAAAGCAGCTGGCCGAAAAAGCCGGTGAGAGCAAGCTTGGCTTTGCCTCGCCGAAGAGGCTTTTGAAATATCTCGGCGTGGAGCCGGGCTCCGTTTCCGCTTTCGGGCTGATCAATGACCTTGAAAAAGAGGTTGTCGTTGTTCTGGACAAAGACCTGCTTAAAGATGAGTGGATCAACTTTCACCCCAATGTCAACACCGCCACGCTGACGATCAGCGTGGATGACTTCATGCGCTTCCTGGAGCACTGCGGCAACCGCATTTTGTGAGCGGCAACGGCATATGGGCAGGTTCCCATTTAAAAGTCCCCCTTTTTTAAAGGAGGATTTAGGGGGATTTTGCTTTTCCCGTCCTGCCAATCCACGCTAGGGTTAATGTTTTTTTAAATCCCCCCCGGCCCCCCTTTTTCAAAGGGGGGAGTTGCTTAATTATACGGTACTTCTTTCGGGCGGCCACGAGGGCCGCCCCTACAACTGCGCGTGGTATGCGTATTGTTATCCGGTACGTTTGCGGGTGGCCACGAGGGCCGCCCCTACAACTG
>JAAZHP010000015.1 GCA_012510625.1 Bacillota bacterium | reverse complement strand
TGAATCGGGAAATGATCCGCCTGGTATTGCAGAGGGCTTCGACGGACGAGCTCTTTGAAAAGGCAGTCGAGCAGGGCATGGTTCCCTTGCTGCAGGAAGGGCTGCGCCGCATCGAAAACGGCGAGACGACAGTTGAAGAGGTAATCCGCGTGGCTTACACCGGATCCGGTGCTGATGAACTTCAGGTGATCGAGCCCACCGCTCAGGCATCATTTGTAGTGCCTGCAGTTGAAAGTGAGGCGCCCACGCCTTCATTTGAGCTTCCCTCTGTGGATACAACCGCGCCTGCTCCTTCTGCGGAGCCGGCTTTACAGCTTGAAAGCAGCGGGCCTGAAATGATCTGCCCCGGGGAAAAGGTTGCTCTTAAATTTGCCCTGGCCAACAGCGGAACAGCGACGCTCAGCGATATTGAAATCACCGCGCCAAATTTTGATCCGCAGTGGCGCCACCTTGTCGCGCAGCTTGCGCCGGGACAGAAAGAGCAATTCAGCGCCGAGCTTACCGTCCCGGAATGCGAAGATACTAGTTTCGAAACCGATATTGTCGCGTCTGCCCACTTCGGTACAACCCCTGTCGAAGCCAGGAGCACGCTCACATTTGAAGTGGCCCAGCCTGCTTTGGCGATCGAAAAAAGCGGCCCGCTGCGGGCAGAGGTAGGAGAGGTTATCGATTACCAGTTTATCATCATTAATACCGGTAATGTCCCCTTAACGGGGGTAACAGTAACCGATCCGCTGCTCGGGGAAGGCTGGAGCTATACCATAGGCGAGCTGCCGCCCGGCGGGATGTCCAACTTCAGCATGGAATCAGTTGTTCCGGAAGGTCTCAGCGGCGAGGTAGAGATGGAAGCCACAGTTACAGGGCATTACGGAAACATTGAGACTTTCGCCCGGGACACTTTTAAAACTGAGGTTATTGAGAACATCAGGCCTGAAATCAGCATGGAGCTCACCGGCCCCGAATCAGCCCGGGTTGGCGAAATGGTTACTTTTCGTTTTGCCATCACCAACAGCGGTACAGTTGATTTGAACGGTGTCAAAGTAACGGCGCCGCTGTTCGGTAAATTCTGGTGCAACAATATCGGCACTCTCGGCGTGGGCCGTACAGTAAAATTTTCATACAGCTATACCGTTCCCGAAACGGCTCCTTCTGTTATTGAAAACAAGGCCGTAGTGATCGGTTTTTCGGGTTCAAATAAAGTTGATTATGAAGCCGTCCACCAGGTCAATGTAATAACCGGGCCAGAAGATCTATAAAAAATGGAATAAATCGGCAAACTTTGGAGTGATTGAATGTGGACTGGCAGATTATTCCCCTGTTAGAAGAAGCGGTCAGGAGCAAGGCATCAGATTTACACCTCTCTGTCGGCGTGCCGCCCATTATCAGGTTGCATGGTGAACTGATGCCGCTGGACTATCCAGCCCTGGTTCCGGAAGATACTGCGGTTCTTGCCGGACAGATAATGAATAAAAAACAGGAAGAAGAATTCAAAGAAAAAGGCGAACTGGACCTGGCCTACTCATGCCCGGGCCTGGGCCGCTTCAGGGTAAATATATACCGCCAGCGGGGCAGCATCGCCATAGCCCTGCGGGTGCTCAATACCGAGATTCCCACGCTTTCCTCGCTGAACCTGCCCGCGGTAATCAAGGACTTCACCTTATACCATAAGGGGCTGCTCCTGGTTACCGGTCCTACCGGCAGCGGCAAATCGACCACCCTGGCCTCGTTCATCGATTTAATCAACCAGGAGCGCAGCTGCCATATCATTACTCTTGAGGATCCCATTGAATACCTGCACCAGCACAAGAACTGCATGATTAACCAGCGGGAGATCGGGCAGGACAGCGGCGGCTTCGCCGAAGCGCTGCGGGCGGCGCTGCGACAGGACCCCGATGTCATCCTTGTCGGCGAGATGCGCGACCTGGAGACGATCTCCATTGCCATCACCGCCGCTGAAACGGGCCACCTGGTCCTGGCAACTCTGCACACCGTTGACGCGGTGCAGACTATAGACCGCGTTATCGATGTTTTCCCGCCCCACCAGCAGCAGCAAATCCGGATCCAGCTGGCGAATACCCTCATCGGAGTGATAGCCCAGCGCCTGCTGCGGCGTAAAGACGGAGCGGGACGCGTGCCTGCGGTGGAGATCCTGGTGAGCAACCCGGCGGTGCGAAACCTGATCCGCGAGGGGAAGATCCACCAGATCTACTCTGTGATCCAGACCGGGGGGCGCCAAGGGATGCAGCTCATGGACAGCTACCTGGAGGAGCTATACCGGCGGGGAATTATTGACCGGCAGACCGCCATAGAGAATGCCACCGATCCCGAAAATCTTTCCAAAAATATAGGTCGGGGGCCGCTGGAAGGCGGCGAAGCAGCGGCCGGTTTGACCGGTTTTCCTGAACGCCACCGCTAGTATCTGGTATAAAGGAGAATAGAGCTTGCCCACTTTTCGCTACGTTGCCAAGAACATGGAAGGAGAGACCGATGCCGGCACTCTCAGCGCACCGGATCTGCGAGGAGCCGTTGAGCAGTTGCGCGCCCGGGATCTCTTTGTGATCAGCATTAGGGAGCATGGCGCCGGGCTGCAGCACCAGGAGGTCTCCCTGGAGCAAATCCGCTCGCGCATAAAGGCGGGCAAGAAGCCCAAAAGCCGCGATTTTATGGTTTTCTGCCGCCAGTTTGCCACGATGCTGCAGGCGGGGATTACTGTGCTGCAGATATTGAAGATCCAGGCGCAGCAGGCCGAGAACGATACTTTAAAAGAGAAACTTCGCGATGTAGCGCTCGATGTGGAGCGGGGCGGCGCCCTGGCAGGCGCCCTGGCTAAGCACGGCGATTTCTTTCCCCGGATCATCGTCAGCATGGTCGAGGCCGGCGAGGCCGGCGGGATTCTCGATACGGTCATGGAGAGGCTGGCCGAACATTTCCAGAACCAGCACGACCTGGAGGAGAAGATCCGCTCTTCAACGATGTATCCCATCATTGTCTCAGCGCTTGCCATAGTGGTGATGGCAGTGATGGTCTTCTTCGTCCTGCCGACATTTGCAAAAATATTTGAAGAAATGGGCGTAGATTTGCCCTTCTTCACCAGTGCGCTCATCGGCCTGAGCCGCTTTCTCCTGCGCTACTGGTACCTGATCCTGGGGCTGCTGCTCCTGTCCGCAGTGTTACTCTACCGTTATGCGCGCACCCCGCAGGGGCGGAGACGCTTCGACCAGCTCCGGCTGCGGCTGCCGGTTTACGGCAAAATCTACAGCACCGCCATCGTAGCCCGCTTCTCCCGCACCCTGGGCACGCTCCTTTCGAGCGGGGTGGGGCTGGTGACGGCGCTGGAGCTGGTGGAAAAGGTGATCAACAATATAGTACTGAGTGATGTCATGATCGAAGCCCGGCGGGTGATTCGCCAGGGTCAGATGCTGGCTCTTCCCCTGGCGGCCAGCGGCCTCTTCCCGCCCATGCTCGTTGAAATGGTGCACATCGGGGAGGAGAGCGGCGCTCTCGACGGTATGCTTTCGCGAACTGCCGACTTCTATGAAGGCGAGCTGACTTTTATCCTGGACCGGCTGAGCACTATTATCGAGCCGGTGCTGCTCATCGGCGTAGGGCTGTTTGTGGCGCTCCTGCTCATCTCCATCATTCAGCCCCTGTTCGGGATCTACGAGCTAATTTAAGCTTTCAAGGCCCGCCCTTTACAAGGGAAGCCTTTTTAGATAAAGAAAAATTTGCAGGAAAGGAGGTGAATACTGATGGTCGAGAAAATTCTCCAGGCTTTGCGGCGCCTGCACAGGGAGGAATCAGGTTTTACCCTGATTGAGCTGCTCATTGTTAT
>JAAZHP010000164.1 GCA_012510625.1 Bacillota bacterium | reverse complement strand
TATAGTGTCTGAAAAAAGCCATTTTAAATAAATGGCCTTTACAGACAACAATTACTTTCTTCAGTCATAGCAATAGCATTTGGCGTGATTAGCTCTCTCAAAAGTGCCATAGCTTCTCCGCCACCCTTTTCGCTTATTTTATAGTACATCCATTTTCCTTCAGGTCTGCTGTCCACGATCCCAGACTCACAGAGAATTTTCATGTGGTAGGACAGCGAAGACTGCGGCATATCAAGCTGTTCTATCAGAACACAGGCACATTTTTCACCGCTACGAAGTAACTCAAGGATACGCAGCCGCTTTTCATCACAGAAGGCTTTGAATACCTTTACTTGATCATCATATGTGGTAACTATGTTCTCACCTCAAATCTAAAATACTTGATATGATACATTATATGCTTCAAATCCAAAAACGTCAATATGTTTTATGTGATTTGCGGCAGGCTGATTCCTCCATTGCCAAGGAAAAGCTGGGTGAGCTTGTATCACTGACATCAAGACTGAAAGCTACCATCGATGAGCTGGGTGTGAAGATTGAAGAGGTTGATGTGCATGCAGGGGATTCGCTGGAGCATGCCCATGCTTATAGGGATGTCATCAGAGAAATAAGAACTGAAAAGCTTGTAAATAAAGGGTTCCCAGACATTGATTTTTTCTCCAGGCTGTATTAAAGATAAAGCGCATCAGACAAGGCATGCACTAATATCCATGGCAAAAGTGTTCCAGTTTTTTTATAACCATATGCCAGTAAAAAACTAAACAGAAATAAATCTGCAATATTAGAAAAAGAGAGTAATAAATTACCTTCATAAATTCGAAAAAAATAATCTGGGAAATGCATTAGGCCAAAGGGGATAGCACCTATTAATAATGCAATAGGAAGTTTTTTAAAAATACTGCTGGCGGATCGAAATATAATTCCCCTATGAAAGAATTCTTCGCATAATGCAGGGTAAAGAAGGCTATAAACAAAACCCCAGACTTTTTTAATGGTGATACCACTAGTTAAGAACATAATTAAATATATACAGAGAATAGGCCAGCTTGCTCTAGCGTATCTCAGGGAAAAAAAGCCTTTAAACTGATAACCCAGCAGCTTAAATATAATAAATGGTATAAGCACATAAAACAGATTACCAAGTATTATATTCCTAATCTGTTCCGGCTGCACGAAACTTTCAATATCTGAAATGGATTGTGAGAGCCTTCCTATTATCAATGTAAGATGGTTGTATCCCGGTAGGAAAGAAAGTATGGGTGTCCCCGAAAGAATGCTCTTTCTTTGAAGATTGTCTATTATCGTTGTAAAAAGGAATAAAAAATAAACTGCAGAAGCAACCAATCCTTTTTTTGCTACCCTCGTATCAATTTGAAAAGGTTGATTTTTCTCGTCGGTATAATTTGATGTTAGGTTGATTGCATACATTCCTACAACATACATTACAACACCCATAATACCACTTCTAAACGCTATAAAATGGGATGCGCCGTAGGCCAAATTGCTGATGGCTTTGAGCAGTATATATGCAGCAAGTATGCCTGAAAATAGTAAGTTAGAAAATAGTTCATCATAAAAGATTTTGCTTTTTAGTTTAAGGTATGAAAGCATAAGCTTACTCTTCCCAAAGATCTTTTATTGCTAAATTATACTAGATTAAGAGATATGTAAAGTATACTTAAAAAAGTTTTTTATATTTATGTTGATGGAAGGCACGCTTTACAAAATGCCAATTGTTGTATACATTTAAACGGAAAGCCAACTTTAATCAATGATAGGAGTCAATTGATTTGAGAAACGGGTTGGAGGTGAGAATATGTCAAATAATAAGTCTGTAAAAATGCTATTACCCGGGCTAGGTGTTGTATTAGGCTCTGGAGTCGGGATGCTGGCTTCGACATTGTACAGCTTCCATTTAGTGATCGGTATGATCGGTGGTGCGGCTGCGGGTTTACTGATTGGCTTGATTGCGTCAATGCTTTTTGGTAAGAGAAGTGGTACCAAGGGAAGAGGCTGAGTATGAAAAAGAAATGGACAAAGCATCTAAACATTTCTCTTTGCGTTTTTGTTTTATGTGCCATAGCATCATCATTTTGAGAAGCTGTCAATTTTGAAGGTGAATTGTGTATCATTGGGTTTGTTTTGGGCATGCGGACAAAATCTTGGACTCCAAAAGAGACGGGAGGACGTTCGCATGTATTCAAAAGAAGAGCGAGAAAAGGCGCGCAGGTTATACAACCTGCACGCGCCCACACAGCTACCGGCTCCATAATGCCGCCACAATCTGAATCTCTATCGCCAGGTTCATTGTCAAGATGCAAACTACACAAACAACGCTTCATCTGAAATGGTAGAAAAGAGCGGGCAAGTGAAGCTAAACCAATATGATATACTGCCAGTAAGAGTAGAATGTTTTATTAAAATTAACCCCAAATGATAATGAGGAGGATACGGCTTGAAGCTTGTTTCATGGAATATTGATTCATTAAATGCAGTATTAACGGGTGTTTCGGCACGAGCCGAATTAAGCCGTAAAGTGATAAATACCATTGCAGAAATTAATCCGGAAGCTATTGCCTTCCAGGAAACAAAACTGCCAGGCGATGGACCTGCTAAAAAGCAATTAGAAATATTAAATGAAATGTTCCCAAAATATGAAATTGCGTGGAACAGTTCAGTAGAACCGGCGCGCAGGGGTTATGCCGGAACCGTGTTTTTATATAAGAATAATCTTGATCCAATTGTAAGCTTCCCCAAAATCGGGGCACCCGGTACGATGGATTTTGAAGGTAGAATTATCACGTTAGAATTTGAGGCCTTCTACTTGACACAGGTATATACTCCGAATGCAGGCGAAGGCTTAAGCCGTTTAAGAGAACGGCAGATTTGGGATATTAAATATGCTGATTATCTGGAAAAACTGGATGAGGGAAAATGTGTCATTGCAGCAGGTGATTTTAATGTGGCTCATAGAGAAATTGATTTGGCGCATCCCGATAGCAATCGCAACACGGCAGGGTTTACTGATGAGGAGCGTGAAGGTTTTACCAATCTTCTAAAAAGAGGCTTTACAGATACATTTCGTTATCTGCATGGGGATGTTAAAGGCGTTTATTCCTGGTGGTCACAGCGCGTTAGGACAAGCAAAATTAATAATTCCGGCTGGAGAATTGATTACTGGCTGGTGAGCGACAGGATTGCAAACAGGGTTGTGAAATCGGAAATGATTGATTCAGGGCCAAGGCAGGACCACACGCCTATATTGTTGGAAATTGACCTGCAGGTATAAAGGAGTCAGCATCCCTGTCACAGCAGAATATCAAGCTAAGAGAATGGGGGAGCATTATGATTTTTGTATGCTATCCGAAATGCACAACTTGCCAGAAGGCTAAGAAGTGGCTAGAATCAAACGGCCTAGCCTTTGAAGAGAGACATATCAAAGAAAACAATCCTACAATTGAGGAAATAAAGGACTGGCATAAAAAGAGCGGTCTGCCGCTGAAGAATTTTTTTAATACCAGCGGAAGGTTGTATAGAGAATTGAAGCTGAAGGAGAAGCTCCCGGCCATGGGCGAGAATGAACAGTATAGACTGCTGGCATCAGACGGTATGATGGTGAAACGTCCCATTCTTATCGGTGACGGTTTTGTTCTGGTAGGCTTTAAGGAAACTGATTGGAAAGCTGCGCTTGGCAATGAATAACTGATAGAAAGCAGATCTCAATTAAAAGCGATATAATGTAAAAAATAACATGGAAGGGAGATAAAACATGAATACTAAGGTGTTTAGATATATTTCTTATGGGGTCTATATCATTACTTCAATGGATGGGGAAAGACCCACCGGGTGTACGGCCAATAGTGTCATGCAGGTTACATCTTCGCCTGCAACCATAGCTATTAGTATAAATCATGATAATTTTACTAATGGCTGTATCAAGAGAACCAATAAGTTTGCCATTTCCATCCTTTCAGAAACATCTACTCCTTCGCTTATTGGAACATTTGGTTTCAAATCAGGTAGAGACACGGACAAGTTTGATCATGTTTCTTATGAGATGAAAGAAGACCTGCCGGTGATTAAAGATTCATGTGGCTATATTGTTTGCAAGGTTATTGATAAAATGGAGGCAGCAACACATACTGTTTTTCTTGGCGAGGTAATAGATGGGGATCTATTTAGTAATCCGGGACAACCGATGACTTATGCCTATTATCATCAAGTCATCAAAGGGAAGAGCCCCAAAAATGCCCCAACTTACTTGCCTGATGAGGATAAAAAGCAAGCGAAATTTGAATGTAAGATTTGCGGGCATATTTATGAAGGAGAAAGTCTGCCGGAAGACTACATCTGTCCAATCTGCGGCCAAAATGCAGAGCATTTTAAAAAAATCGAGTAGCAATTAGCGGCCGCCAAGCAATATTCAGTTCCAATTTGGATTAATATGCCACCGTTAGAGAAATAAGACGGTAGCATTTTTTATGGCATTTATCTCAAGAGTCCAATTTGCAGTATTGTTACAGGTCATTCATGTTCTTCAGAATACAAGATTGACATAAACACTATAGAAACCAGGGCCGCGCCGGTGCGTAGAGATTTGTGTGAAGCGGTGCGAGAAAAGAGATTAAATTCCACGGAGCGTAGGTTGATGAGCCGAAGAGCGGGTGTTAGGATAGCCGTGTAAAGGAGGCGTGGGGAATGGATAGATATGTTACCGGAACCGTAATTCGAAGGCTTCGTGAGAATAAAAAGATGACCCAGGAAGAGCTGGCACAGAAGATATTTGTCAGCAGCAAGGCCATCAGCAAATGGGAGACAGGGCAAGGGTTGCCTGACATTTCACTGCTGGAACCTTTGGCCAAGGCGCTTGATATTTCGGTTATAGAACTGTTCTCGGGGGAAAGTGTTCAAAATAGGAATCGTGCATTCAACATGCACCGGGTTCACTTTTATGTTTGTCCAGCCTGTGGGAATATTATCCAAACAACTGGTGAGGCGGTGATCAGCTGCTGTGGCATCTCACTTCCGCCAGTTCAGGCAGAAGCACCGGATGATGATCATTTGCTTCATCTGGAACCAGTCGAAGATGAATACTATGTTACCGTCGGGCATCCAATGGCAAAGGATCATTTCATTTCCTTTCTAGCAGCGGTTTCAGATCAGGGTGTGCAGCTCGTGAAGTTGTATCCGGAAGGAAATGCTGATGCAAGATTTAAGATCAACTGCGTAAAATGGCTCTATGCTTACTGCAACGGAAGATAAAAAGAAGCAGGTCGAGAAGATTGAGCTTTTTAGCCGGCAAGGCGCGGTAGAAACAGAAGGCGTCGGTCTCAAGTCTTTCTGCTGTTTTGGCGGTTACTCTAACTCTCTTCCCGAGACCGGGGTCGTAAAAGGTATTAGCCCGCCGGTGCTGCCGGCAGTATGGCGACAACATCACCGGATTTTGTACTGCCCAGCAGTGGGCCCGTTGTCTCCTTCCACCACTCTCCCACAAGCTCCACCCGCCGCCGCATTACCCCGGAGGGGCGAAGCATATAATCGAGGCGGGCGTTCAGATCGACAATCTCTTCAGGCACCGGGGTGACCTTTACGCCAAGCGCCTCCAGGACCGCTTCAATTGCTCCCCTGGCCATGTCTTCTTTATCTTTAAGCGCGGCCTCTTTTTCCCCGGGGCTTACTATGGAAACGAGGTCCCGGAAAGCATCGTCCATCGCCTTGTGATCGTATTCTATCCGTTTCTGTATTTGCGAATTGGCAGGCAATAACATCACCCTTGGCAGAACTGTTATAGCAACCCCAATAAACCCGGTGTCTTAATCCGTATCAGCGGCAAAATATCTGCTAATTTTCAATTAGCGCCGCATATTTTCCCTTTATTTGCATCAGCTGGTCATGGCTGCCCCTTTCTGCTACCCTGCCGTTATCCAGCACTATAATTTCGTCGCAATCGCGGATGGTGGAGAGACGGTGGGCAATAATAATCAGCGTTATTCCCCTGGCCTTAATAGCCTCCATGACCAGATGCTCCGTTTTGGTGTCCAGCGCGCTGGTGGCCTCATCCAGGATAACCACGGCCGGCTCCTGGGCCAGCGCCCTGGCAATCTCAAAGCGCTGTCTCTGGCCCCCGGAAAAGTTCTTGCCCCCTTCTCTGATCACGTGGGCATATCCGCCTTCGCGGCCCATAATATCTTCGTGGATGCAGGCATCCTTGCAAGCTGCAATCACGGTGGACTCGTCGATGGTGGGGTCCCACATGGTGATATTGTTGAAAATAGTATCTTCAAAAAGAACAATTTCCTGGTCCACAACGGCCACGGAACCGGTAAAGATGGGGCGGGCTATTTCATTTTTCGGCGCCCCGTCATAGAGAATCTCACCGGACCACGGCTGGTAAAGTCCCGAAAGCAGCTTGGCCAGGGTCGATTTGCCGCTGCCTGATGCGCCCACAAAAGCTACACTACCGCCTGCTTTTACTTTCAGGGAAAAATCTTCGATCAAGGGCTGGGCAAGCCTGTTGTAACCGAAAACAATGTTCTTTACCGTAATCTCCCCTCTAAGCCTTTCGGTTTCTTGGAGATGCAAATTGGGTTCCAGCTTATCCACAGCCGCAACATCGGGTTCATAGTTGAATACATCTTCAATGCGCTCCATCTGGGAGCGCATTTCAATGAAGGATTGGTTCACCCCGACAAGCTCATTTACAGGAGTGAGAAAGGAGGCGAGGAAACCCTGAAAGGCGAGCAGCATGCCAATGGTAAATACACCGTCCAGGATCAGGTAAACTCCGATCATGAGAACGCAGATATTGGCCGCCTCCTGTAGCAGCGGCGGGATAATATTGTAGAACTGGTTGGCCTGGTTAAAGGCAACCTGGGCATTGGTCTGCTTGGCAAAATAGCCGGCCCAGCGTTCAAAAAAGCTGTTTTCCGCTCCGGCTGCTTTAATCGTTTCAATCATTTCAAACCCCGACATGGTTACGCCTGACAGCTTGCCGCTGTCGCGCAGCATCACCCTGCTCAGGTTGACCCGTTTTTGGGAAACCAGGCGCATGGCCAGCATGTTGATTACTACTGTGACAATACCCACAGCCGATAGGATAATGCTGTATTTAAGCATTACCACGAGGTATAAGATAAGCAAGACCGTATTGAGGAAAACGGGAGCCAGCTGTCCGATGAGGGTGGAAGCTATTTGTTCATTGCTCGACTGGCGCGAGGCGATGTCTCCGGCAAAGCGTTGGGCGAAGAACTCAACGGGGAGGCGCAGGACGTGCCACATAAAGGAGGCATTGGCCTCTATGGCAAGCTTCCCTTCAATTTTCAGCCAGTAGATGCCCTGTATGGCATTGACCAGGAATTGCAGAAGGAGGGTAGCCGCCATGGAAATGATAAAGGGAAGCAGCCATTCCGGATTCTTGCCCGAGAGGATGTGATCCATGAACACCCTGGAGAAAACAGGCGTAATCAAGCCGATAGCCGCAATAAGGATGCCGGTAAGAATAACAAAAGCAAAGGCGGCCGCGGTGCCTTTTAGCCGCTTTTTGGCAAAATCCCAGACGCTTCGCGGCTTGCCGGAGGGAACAAAGTTTTCGCCCTTTTCAAAGCAGAGCGTGATCCCGGTGAAAGATCTATCAAATTCCTCCAGGGTGACCTCAACGGTACCGCGGGCCGGGTCGTTGATGACCGCCCGGTCCTTTGATTGTAGTCCCAATGAATAATTGCCGGAAGGGTTATCTCCCGCAGGGCTTCAGGTTCCATCCGGAACCCCCGCGCCCTTAACCCGTAAGCCCTGGCTGCAATCAGTACATTTTTGGCATTGCTCCCGTCCCGGGATACACCGCAGTCTGCACGAAGCTGCTCCAGGGGGACCCACTTGCCGTAATATGCCAGCACCATGCAGAGAGACGCCGCCCCGCATTCGAGAGCTTCCATCTGCATGATTACCGGAACCTTAGCCACTTTGGTCATGTCCACACCGCCATATAGTGCAAATCGTTAAGTTCGATATTCTTTGCCATATTCGCTTTTTTGTTTAGCTTAAAATATTAATTCTAAAGGTCTATATTTTCTGGTCACAATAAGCATGTTGCAATATGTGCCGATGGAAAGATCTATCCGCTCACCCTTTTTGCTGGACCATTTGATCTTGTTCTGCGAATCGGGATCAATGGTGAGCGTTACCCTAACCTCTACGCTGTTTTCGGGCGGCATCAGCTCTTGAGCATATTGCATGCTCCCCACAGCCGTAAGGACATCCTTTTCTGAAACGGGATAGGTTCCGATGCTGGTGATATAGCCGTACATAAAACCATATTCTTCTCGCGGGGCAAAGTCAGGAGAAACCTGCACTTCCATGCCTTCTCGAAGCTTCCGTGCTGTAGATACGGGGACATAGCCGATAACCTGCTTGTCGTCGGCATATTTTTCTATCTTAACAATGGTGGCGACAGGCTCGTTGGGTGAAATCGTTTCGTTGGCTGTCCTGGCGGAAACTACAATGCCGGAGACCGGGGCTACGATTAATGATAAACGTTCGTATTCTCCCCTCAGCGCTTCGATTTGCGCTTCGTCAGGATCGGGGCTGTTTTTTAGCTCATTAATCTGCCTGATAAGCTCCTCCTGGGGGATAACGGCAATGATCTGTCCGGCCTGCACAAAATCGCCTGCCCGCACGCGCATATTATTAATCCGCCCGCCGGCCGGCGGAATAACTGAAGCCACGCCGTGCTGAGGGAAAATGATGCCCTTTGTCTTAACGGTGTCGGGGATGCTGCCATGAAAAGCCCAAAAGGTTACAGCCGCCAAAAGAGCCAGGCAAGCCAGGAGCACACTCCAAATCCCGGGGTGGGTTATTTTTATGTATTCATTCAAACGTTCCGGTGTGGCGATGCGTTCAAGAGAGGACTTGCGGAATAAGCCGGTTTGCATGTTTACTGCTCCTCCTGCTTCAAAGGAAGATAATTACTTGTTACTATTTATATTTTGCATGGATTTGTATTATTTCTCTACATTAACCTATTTTTCCTGCTTAAGTATAGCGGGGGAGCAGTTTTCCCTGTCTTACAGGAAAACAGAAGCCGGCAGGGTGGTAGAAGCCGGGCCGGCTGCGTATCCAGCTGTCGTGTTTAACATTGCCATCAGCCTGGGCGGCGAGTGCTTCGCCCGCCGGTAAAATCGAGGCCTTTTAAACGCGGTATTTGTACTGTTCCCGGTCTACAACCTGGATGGATGCTGCTCTGCGGCTCCCTTACCGGCACCCTGGTCCCGGAAGAGTTGTAGGGGCCGGGCATGCCCGGCCCGAGCCCAGCCGGTTAATGCAGCCAACTTTCAATTAAAGCACTCCATCATCACCGGCGAGGTAGAGGATTTTTGCCTATAACACGATATTATTGCTCTTTTTACGGTACGCCCTCGGGCGGCCCGTGGGCCGCCCCAACATTCAAATTCTCCCCCCTTTGCAAAAGGGGG
>JAAZHP010000163.1 GCA_012510625.1 Bacillota bacterium | reverse complement strand
CTGCCGGATGGCGTTGCAGGCTTCGCAGGCGTCGCCGTGCAGCGCTATCTCGCCCACGGCCAGCGCCGCGTCGCTGCGGATGTAGCCGGATACGGATATGCCTGTGGCGGTGTCCGTCAGCGTGCGGAAGGGCAGCGTCCAGTGGGCGGTATAAGTCCGGTCGCCGGTGGAGCCCTTGGTTATGGTCACGCTCATCGACGTGCCCGTAATCCCGGTGCCCGCCCAGCCGGTAAAGATATAGCCTTCCCGCGTCGGGGCAACCAGCGTCAGCTCGTCCTCCACCGTATACATCGCGGGGTTGGCGAGGTTGTTCGAGCCGCCGTTCAGGTAATAAGTAATCTGGTATTGAATCACCGTCCACTGGGCATAAAGGGTCACCGTGCCGCCTTGTTCAGCAAGCAGGTTTACTACTTCTGCTTCGTCCGCATAGACCACATCGCCGCCGGGGGATGTTGCCCAGCCGGCGAAACTGTAGCCGGTGCGGGTAAACGCGTTCTTCGCTAAATTCGCCGGCAGATCGTAGGTGTGTGTATTTTGAGCCATGGTTCCCGTAGCGTCCTCGGCGTTGGCGTCATACTGGACGGAATAGATGATCGGCGTCCAGTGGGCGGTGTAAGCCCGGTCACCGGTGGAGCCCTTATCAATGACCACTTCCAGCACCGGGTCGTCGCCCGGAATCCCCGTGCCTGTCCAGCCGGCAAAGATATAGCCTGTTTTGGCCGGGTTGATCAGCGTGAAAGTTTGATCCTCAATATTATAAGTTGTGGGATAGGTTGTGGTAAATTCGCCACCATTCAGTTCATAAGTAATCTGGTATTGGATCGGTTCCCAGACAGGGAAAAGCCAGAGTTCGCTCAAGAATGTATGTTCTCTGCCCGGATCGCGAATTTGGTTTGCGGATGTTTTCCATGTTTTGAACACGTAATGCTCGGGAGCGCTGAAGCCGGTAGCTTCCAAGGGCAAAATTTTCCCTTTGGTGCCGTAAATCTGCGATTGTTGGAACACGGCGCCCGGGCCCTCAAATTCAAAATAATGAATGGACTCCAGCCACAGGTGGGCGCCGATAATGTTTCCCGTTTCCCCTTTCCAGTGATTGATCTGGTCCGTCCATAAGTCTGTGAGCCAGTTTGCGTCCTGTCCTGGAATCACGGGCCAGTCATCGGGATCGCCGAAAAGGTCGGAGAGTTCGATCCCATAGGCGGAAATTGCCTCATAACTCACTGGGCCCACGTGGGTATATTTATGACCCCATTCGGGATTTTGAATACCGGGGATAACATTGTTATGGCGCAAAAAGACCTGGGGTGGATCAACCACGGGAAAGCCAGTGACTGGGTCTACTTGCACGGAGAGAGAGACTTTCCCGACGTCTGGATTGCCGCCTTCTCCTAAGCCGATGTCTTGGCCGCCGTCCTTTCCGCTGGCAAAGATAACGCCGCCAGTAATCAGGATTTCATCGACGTTTCCTCCGTCATTGTTATCGTGATGTCCGCCGCCGATGCCCGCGCCGCCCCCACCGCCTGTAGCGATAACCGTTCCGCCCGAGATCGTGATTTTCCCGCTGGTCCCGTTATTTCCGCCGCCGATGCCCGCCGCCAGCCGTCCGCCGATAGCAGTGACAAAGCCGCCTGTAATAGTAATCCCGCCCCCGTCGCTGTCGTCGTCGCCGCCGCCGATGCCCGCACCTTCAATGGTGCCGCAGGCGATAACCGTACCGCCGGTGATCGTAATTTCGCCTCCGTTTGCCGAACGATTTCCGCCGCCGATGCCCGCGCCTTTAGTCCCGATAGCCGTCACAAGACCGCCACTGATGTTGATAACACCGCCGCTTTCGCCATTGGCACCGCCGATACCCGCGCCCCCGGTGCCGCCGCTTCCTTCCTGGCCGGCTATGGCGGAAACGGTTCCGCTCTTAATGTTCAGTATGGCGGGATTGCTGCCATCACTCTCGCGCCCTACATTGATGCCCGGAGCGATTGGACCGCCTTGGGCAAGCAGAAAGGCCGGCTCGGACGTCGCCTGAACGATACTCGCATGCGCTCCGTGGTAGAGGTTCAGCGCGGTGAAGTAATCGCCGCCGGCGACAAGGGTGTTTGAGCCTATCAGCAGCAAGGTGCCATTGAAATTTGCTGACAGATTAATTGGGATGGCATTTCTGGTTACTTCCATGTTTAGGTTGTCCAGGGTGATATCGACGTTTCCGCTGGGTCTAAAGCTGACATTCTCCGCGCTTCCTGAGAGGGTCACGTAGAGGCGCGCACCAGAGTTATTAAGATATACAAATCTCACTCCAGCAGAATACACAGAAGACAAATACGAGTCGAGTGGGGTTTCGCTGGATATCTTCAGTCCGTCGTAGTAATATTCATATTCCTCCGCAGCTTGGGCGCTGGCGGAGGCTATCAGTGCGGCCAGGAGAGCTGCGCACGACAGAACAAACAGAAGTTTTCCCATTCTCATTCCTTTTTCATCTCCGATCTAGGCCCCGCGGAGCCTTTCGGCTTTTCAGGGAGCCGTCTTTGTTTTCGCGACGCCGCGCGTCGCACATGCAGACGCCGATGGGGTCGTAGGGCGCCTGCTCCCGGTAAAACCAGCCGCAGCCGCCGCAGTCGCCGGGCGGATCTTTCCCCGGGGCATTAGGCTTGCCATGGGGGCAGCTCTCCTGCTCCGCCGTAGCCAAGGGCCGTCCTTCGGCGGTATACTCGGGGTGCTCCGTAAAGTCGGGGTAGGCCGGGTAGCTCCGGCCAAGCTGCGGGTCATATTCAAGGTATACGGGAAAGCGGCGGCCTCCTGCCCGGAATACCTTGTAGAGCCGCTTTTGTTCAGGTTCCATCCGTGCGCCCCCTTTTCCATTGCGGGAAAAAACCCCCATGACAGCTTTCTTACATCTATCATAGGGGCAATTTTAGGCGCCGGGTAGTGACTTTTTACTATCAAAAAGTCACGTTTTTTGGGTGCTAAAAGACATGCCTGGCCAGCTCGTTCCGGCCGGAGATGAACAGCTTTTGGTAAATCTCAAGGACGATGTTTTTGAGCCTGCCCACCGAAACGCCATACTGCTCCGCGATTTTGGCATAGGGAACGCGCCGCGCCACAAGCAAAGCGATATGGTATTCGCGCAGGGAGAGCTTGAGAGTGATGTGATCGTTTGTGAACTGGTTATGGAAGGTGATCCAGTTTTTCCAGGTGTGCTTCCACTGTTCAATGACCGCGCTGTAACGGTCCGGGAATTCCTGCTCAAGGCATTGCTCCACCAGGCCGCCGAGGGCGGTGACAAGCTCTGCAAAGGGGGTGATAAAGCCGTGGGGCAGGGCGAGGCGCATGGCCTCAAGCAGCCAGCGCCTGGCCTCAGCCACGCGCCCGAGATAGTAGCAGGCGACGGCACAGTTGACACGGAGATAGAGATCGGGAACGGTGATCCCCCGTTCCGGCGCGCAAAGAGCCAGCGCGGACTGCGCTACGGCCAGGGCAAGTTCGTCCTGGCCCAGGCAGTGAAAGTACTTGGCGCGCAGGTAGAGGGCGTCCGGCTTCGCCTGCGGCGCCAGGGCGCTGAAATTTCCTTCCTGAAGCCATCCGGGAGCCATCTGCGGCGCAATCATGCTGACGGCGGCGGTGGCCAGCGCCAGCTCTGCGAAAGCGGCTATACTGCTGCCCTCGTGCGCTTCCACGCATTTTTTCAGGTAGGAATCAATTTCTGTGTAAGCCTGGTAGTCTCCCATGCTGATGGCCGCGGCAATGGCCACCGGACAGGCGCGCAGCCTGGCCGCGTCGTCTCCCTCCGTTTTGCGGAAACAGGCCTGCGCACGCTGGAATTCGCCCCGCAGGTAGGCCAGCACGCTCTCATACTGAAGATAAAGTCTTTCTTCGGTGAAGGCATCCAAAATTGCGTCCGGGTTATGGCCTGGCATGGGGACTGTGGTGGCGGCGATGATTTCGTCAAGATCAGAGGAAAGCGATTTTTGAGGCGGCGCCTGCTTGCGCCTTTTATCGGCAGGCCGGGCAGCATCTGCCGGTATTAGCCAGAGGTTTCCTTTTTTCAGGGCTCCTGGAATTCTGCCTTCCACGCAGTAGAGGGTCACAATCCGCGTGCCCAATCCCCATTTTTCTCCGGCCTCTTTTACGGTCATATAGTTCACATAAGGACCCTTCTTCCCTGGAGTGTCTTTTTGTTACATTATATTGCAAGTTTTGGCATAATGCAAATAAAAGAAAACTATCAGTGTAACAACACCTAGCGGGTAAATTTCCTCGCTCCATAAACAGGCCTGTTTCTGTGCCATGTAAAAAAGAGAATCCGGCCTTGCTTCACGGCTGCATATTGATAAACAGAAATGTTTTCACCGGGTGCAGTCACTCATGAAAAATGTTTACCCGGGGTTGATTTTGATTTATAATTTTAAAAAGTGCCGGCAAATGCTGGAAGCTTAAATTTAAGTCATAGGGGTGAACCAGGGGTGCGTTATTTAAGCGGGCGTTTTTTTATCGGCCTCTTTTTACTGTTGCTGGGAGCGGCCATTGTTTTAAACTTGCTTGGTTTTGAGATCAGTGCGCGCGATATACTCTCTTACTGGCCTCTTCTCCTGGTTGTTGCAGGCCTGGATTGGTTGCTCTCTTCTTTCCGTTCCCGTTCTGCAGCAGGAGAAAGAAAGACTATTTTCTATCCGGGCCGCTTTTTAAGCGGTTTAATCATTTTTTCCATCGGCGCCCTCTACCTGGCCCGTAAATTTGGTTACCTGGCAGATCTGAAAACAGATATGTTCTGGAGCATTCTCCTTGCAGCGCTATTGATAATTGCCGGCTTTAACCTGATTCGCGGCCGGGCGCTGGCCGAGCGCAGCGGCGGGCGCTGGGCTTTCCTGGGGGGAGTTAAGGTGGGCGGTTCATCTCCATGGAAACTGGAGAGCGGCAGCTATTTTGCATTTATGGGCGGCATTGATATGGACCTGACGGCGGCGGAGATCCCCGATGGCGAAACGCTCCTCGATTTAACGGCGATCATGGGGGGAATTGATGTTAAAATACCGCCCGATCTGGCCGTGGTTTACGAGGGGACCGCCATTCTTGGGGGGATCGCCTTCAAAGATCAGGAAGACGGTGGCATTGTGGCCAGCCGCAAGATCGGCGAGCCCGGAGAGGCGGCGGACGGCAAGTATCTGCGGATTCAGGCGCGCGCCTTCATGGGAGGTATTGATATCAAAGAGAAATAGATCGTAAACTTTATATACCCGCCACCCGGTTCTGCAAAGCCTGGAAAACCTCATCCCGGTCGAGATGGGGGTAGCGGCGGTGGATCATTTCCAGGCAGATCCCGGCGCCGTAATCCATTCCCTGGCAGCCCAACAGCAGGAGCACATCGCCGGGCCGGACCCGGGAGAGCGCCGCGGCAATAGCGTCAGGCAGCTCCCGGTGCAGCTCGTATTGAATTCCTGCCGCCTCCATCTCTTCAGAAAAAGCCCGGATTTCATCCGGCGTTACGAAATCCTTTTCGGTGACATGGCTGCTGCTGGTCGTGGCGATGACCGTTTTAACCCCGAGCCGGGGGATCCACCCGGCCATCGTTTCAGCATTTTCGCGGTTCACGGTGACCCCCCTGCTGCCGCGGATGGCGTAAACCAGGTGCAGGCGGCGGTATTTCATGTACTTTAACGTCTCCAGGGTGACGTTGATGTTGCCGCTGTTGGCGAAATGATCGTCGATGACCTTAAAGTCGCCGTCAAAAATCAATTCGAAGCGGCGCTCTACCCCGCGAAATTTCTTCAGGGCGCGCTGGATTACCGGCACGGAGACGCCGCAGAGCAGGCCGCAAAGCACCGCCGCCATGGCGTTGTAGACGCTGTGCAGGCCCAGAACGGAGAGTTCGATGGGGAAGCTCTTCAGGCCGCCGGCCATTTTTTCTGCCAGGCCCGGCTTTTTAAGTTCAACGAAAAAGTGAGCCCGTCCCGTGGCCAGATCCAGCTCTCTAACCACGCAGTCGGCGTCGCTGTTTTTAAATCCGTAGGTCAGTGTTCTCGCTGCGGTCTCTTTATTCAAAGATGCGGCATAGGGGCAATCCATGTTCAATATAACCCATTGTTCAGGCCCGGCCCGCCGCACCAGGCCGGCCTTGGTCTGGAAGTAGTTTTCAAAAGAGCCGTGCAGATCGATATGCTCGCGGCTGACATTGTTGAACACAATGATATCGTAATCGACGGAACCTACCCTGTTGAGGTCAATACCCGAGGAGGAGACCTCCATGGTTACATGGGAAACCCCCTGCTCGACCATCTGGTAAAGATACTGATGCAGGTCCAGCGATTCAGGAGTGGTTAGCACCGCCGGCCGGATCCTGCTGCCGGACTTAACGATAACGGTTCCGATAAGCCCTGTTTTCAGCCCCTGTTCCTCCAGGACAGCATTGGTCATAAAGCTGGTCGTCGTTTTGCCGTTGCTGGCAGTAATACCGATCATTTTCAGCTTTCGCGAAGGGTGGTCATAGAAATAATCCGCCAGGGCGGCCAGGGCGCTGCGGCTGTCTGCGACTCGAAATTGGGGCAGCTCCACCAGCGAGTTAATTTCTTCCACTATTGCTGCGGCGGCGCCTTTTTCTTTGGCCTGCTCCAGGTAACAATGGCCGTCGGTTTTAAAACCCTTGATACAGAAAAAAAGCGAGCCCGGCTGCACCCGCTCCGAGTGGTACGCCAGGCCGGAAATGGCCGGATTGGCGCAGAAGTTTGATTCCAATATTTCGACCTGTCTGAGCAGCTCTTGCAGCATGATCATTTTTTGACACACCTCCGCCTATCAACACACTCTCTCATTGTTCTTTGAACGGCAGCCTAAATCCTGCTTCCAATTTGCTTCTATGGATACAATTATTGCCAGTCAATACCCGGACGATTCACCGGCCTGAATTGCGAACATCTTTATTCTTTATGCAAAGGCCGGGCAAATTAGTCCGCCTTGATCAAAGAACCCGCCGG
>JAAZHP010000162.1 GCA_012510625.1 Bacillota bacterium | reverse complement strand
TGGTGGTGGCACATGGAGCCCCCGGCTTTAAGCGTCTCTTCCACGATGATCTTCTTTATGGGCAGGTGGTACTTGGTAAGCTCCTCTTCGGGCTTGCAGTCCACCACGTTGTAGTAATGGACGAAATAGAGGTTGGTCCCGTTGATATAGCAGTGCGATGCGTGGCCGCCCACCAGGGTCATGTCGGGGACCTCGCTGCGGATCCTCTCCACGCAGGCCTCGTAGATGTCGTAGATCTTATCCCAGCCGGCCGAAATCTCGGTGGTATTGCCAATATTTTTCGTTTCCAGGATCTCGGCCCTCTCCTGGGCCACGTCCGAGGCATCCCAGTTCAGGTTTTCAAACCAGGCCTCGATGTAGCGGTTGTCTACCTGCTTGCAATCGGGGTGGCGCGACACGATCTCCTTGATGGCGGCGGCGGTTGCCCCGGCAATGCCTTTGGGCCCCTCCGCCATGAAGATGAGCACGCACCTGCCTTCGGAAAAATGCGGAAAATGATAGAATGCGTCTTCGGGGTCGTAAAGCCTGGTCACGGAGGGGCGGTAGCCGTTGACCATCACCTCGCGCAGTATCTCAAATCCCGTTTTCATGCTTTCCAGGGTGTAGCCGAAGAGGATGTTGTTCTCAGGCATATACTTGTAGATCTTCACTGTCACCTCGGTGATAAAGCAGAGGGCGCCCTCGTTGCCGATGATGACGTGGCGGATATCGGGACCCGCCGCCCGGCGCGGCACATTCTTGATCCTGGCGATATGGCCGTCCGGGAAGACGGCTTCCAGGCCCACGACCATGTCTTCAATGCCGCCGTAAAGCGTGGAAAACTGGCCGATGCTCCTGGTGGCCACCAGGCCGCCCAGGTGAGCCATGGGCTTCGACTGGGGAGAGTGGCCGGTGGTGTAGCCCAGGGCCCTCAGCCGGTCCTCCAGCAGCTGCAGGGGGGTGCCGCACTGGCAGGTGGCCTGCATGTTGTAAGTGTCGATGTTGATGATCTGGTTCATCCGGGAGCCGTCCAGGACAATGGAATTCTCCACGGCCGTTTCCAGCCCGCCTTCCGTGGCCGTCTGCCCGGTCCGGGGGACCACGTTCAGGCCGTGCTTATTCGCGAACTTGAGCACTTCTGCCGCTTCCGCGGCGCTGTGCACGTAAACCACGGCGGCAGGAAAGGGCCCGTTAAAGACGCCGTGTATCTCCTCGAAGCGCCGGAAGCGGTCCACGCTGCTTCTTTTCAGAACCTCCTCGTCGGTAACGACCTGGTCTTCGCCCAGGATTTTTATCAGCTGCTCCACAATTTCTGCCTTTGCCAGGGACATCTTCTAACTCCTCCTCTTGTTTTTAGCCAAAAATGGGGTGTGCCTTTTTCAATATTTCGTCGCTATAACGGGTAATGTGCCGGTAAACTTCTTCGTTCATGCGCCGGTAGAGGGCGTGGCTGGCCTCGTCGGGCTGGAAAACATCCCGCACCCGCACCATCCTGGCCACGGCCTCGCGGTAGTCATTAAAAACGCCCAGGGCCAGGGCGGCGCAGATGGCCGAGCCCAGGCCGGCCGAGCTGTTGACCAAGTTTCTGCAGGCGGGGAGGCCGAAAACATCGGCGAAAATTTGCATGAAGAGGTCGCCGCTGGAACCACCCCCGGAGACGATGATCCGCTCCAGCGTCAGGCCCAGCTCCGCGCACATGGCCTCAACGTGGTTTTTCATGGTCAGGGCGATGCCCTCCAGGATGGAACGGAAGATGTGGGCGGCGCTATGGCGAGCGTCAAAGCCGATCATAAGGCCCCTTTTATAAGGCTTCTCCGGCGGGGCCAGCCACTCCAGCACAGTCATCAGCCCGTCGCTGCCGGCGGGCACCGCGGCGGCGATCTCGTTCAAGTAGTCTTCCGGGGTCAAGCCCCGGGCTTCTGCCTTGAGGGCCAGCTCATCGCCGAGCAGATCCTTGAACCAGCTCACTGTCCACATGCCCCTGCGGATGCCGCCGCTTTCGTAAAGATACTGGTAGGGCACGGAGGCAAGGTTGGTAAAGAAGCTGGTGGCCTCCTTCACGTTCTTATGACCGTGCACCATGCCCGTGATATAGGTGCCCAGGGAGATGAGGGCCGTGTTCCCGGGAAGCAGCCCCGCCCCCAGCGCTTCCACGGCCTTGTCGTTGGCCGTGGTTGCTACCGGTATGCCTGCCGGAAAGCCGGTGGCCGCAGCGGCCTCCTCGGTGAGGTAGCCGGCAATCCTGGCCGGGGGCAGCAGGTTGAAGAGCATCTCCCGCGGGATATTGTACTGCTTGATGACGGCCTCGTCTTCGCTCCACTGCCATGTATCCTTGTCGATGGGCCACTGGCCCTCGTAGTTGGCCGCCGTATCGTTGAATTCTCCCGTAAGCCGGTGCGTCATATAGCCGGTGGTGGTGGTCACGTATTTGACCTCGGGATTGAGGTGCTCGTAGGGCCTGGCGAGGCGCAGGTCCATCCAGCTGATTACCGGCGCCGCCAGGCTGCCGTCTTCCTTAAGCAAAACCCGGCAGCAGCGGATGGTGCAGAGGCCCAGCCCTATAATATCGGCCTTGCTGCCGGGAAATCTCTCCATGGCCTGGCGGCTTGCCGCCACCAGCGAATCCCAGAGGTCATCATCGGGATGCTCCGCTACGCCCGGCTCGGGCAGGTGCATGGGCCTTAGCTCCTGCCTTCCCTCGCAGATGATATTCCCCTCCAGGTCGAAGATGACCACCTTGGAGCTCTGCGAGCCGCCGTCTACTCCGATTAAGTACTTCTTTCCCATGGCTGCTTCCACCGCCTCTCTTTGTTTATCGGCCGGAGGTCCTTACCGGACCAGGTAGCCGCCGTCGACCACCAGGATATGGCCGTTGATGTAGTCGGAGGCCCTGGAGGCCAGGAAAACCAGGGCGCCCATGAGGTCCAGGGGCTCGCCCCAGCGGCCGGCAGGAATATGGTCAAGGACTCTCTTGTTTGCTTCAGGGTCGCGCCTGGTATCGGCGGTAATTTCCGTGGCATAGTAGCCCGGAGCAATGCCGTTTACCTGGATGTTATACTCCGCCAGCTCGTCGCTGTAGGCCTTGGTGAGCCCGGCCAGTCCGTGCTTGGTGGCCGCATAGGCGGGGGACCAGCGGCCGCCCAGGAATGAAAAGAGAGAACAGATATTGATAATCTTGCCGCTGTGCTGCGGAATCATGAATTTGGCCGCTTCGTAGCTCAGCTCGAAGGGCGCGGTAAAGTTAATTGCCGTCATGAGATCCCACTGTTTCCGGCCGAAGGAGAGGACATCCTTCTCATTGATGCAGAGGCCGGCGCTGTTGACCAGGATATCCACGGAGCCGAAGGCATCCACGCAGGAGCGGATCACCTTCGCGGCGGCGCCGCTCTGGATAAGATCAACGTGTAAACAGGCTCCTTTTGCCCCTTCAGCCTCGATGAGGGAGACAATCTCATCATCTTTTTGAATGCTCGGGATGAACACGTTGGCGCCGGCCTTGGCCAGGGCCAGTGAAAAGGCCTGCCCCAGTCCGGTGTTGCCGCCGGTGACAATGGCGTTCTTCCCTTTCAGCGAAAAAAAGTCCATGGAGAAATCCCCCATACCCACCATTATCCCTCCGTTCGCTTCTATGGTTGTACAAAAGGCGAAAAAAAAGAGAAAAGCACACTTCCCCTCGGGAATTACTTTTCTCTCGTCTCGCTAGTAATTCACTTCCAGTATAGAATCCAATTGTTCAATTGTCAATGGATAAAGCTGAGTGGGACGCTAGGGACGTACCTGTTTGTCCCACTTTATGACTTTATGGGCTAGGTGTGACGCCGGGGACGCAGCTGTTGCCACCCAGGCCCTTCTTGTCATCGTGAGCCCCTTTACTTGTTATCCTGAGCCCCTTTACATGTCATCCCGAGCGAAGCGAAGGATCTCCAAATCAGCCCGGGATCAAAAAAAGCCCTGCATTTCGGGATGACTTAGATGGAGCTGGGGGGGGTGACATCTTTCAGGCGGACCAGACCTCGGGGTTCGTGGAGCATACGGCGACGGCGCCTGCCTTCAGCGCGGCAATGGCATCTTCCTTGCAGCAGATGAGACCGCCGGAAATAATGGGGATGTCAGTCTTCTCCATCACCCATGTCACCAGCTTGGGCCAGCCCGGCAGAATTTCCAGGTAATCCGGCCTTGATATTTCAATTTGCCGGTCCAGGTTATCGAAAGAGAATGAGTCGATGACAAAGAGCCGGTGCACCGTGTAAAAGCCCTGCTCCCTGGCGGCCTTGATCATGGAAGCCTTCCCGCTGAGAATGCCCTCGGCGGCCGTATATTTTTTCATATACTGAATCACGATCTCTTTATTGGCGAAGCCCTCGATCAAATCAACGTTGACAAAGGCCATCTTGCCGCTGCGCTTCACCTTCTCCGTAATTTCGCCAATGTCTGATATGCTGCCGTAAAGGATAAAGACAATTTGAAAATCCGAATTGAGGACGGCCTGCAGCCCCCGGTCGTCTTTCAGCGCCGGTATTACAGGATGATTTTCAATAATGCGGTGCAGCCTATCTTGCATCGAAACCCCTCCGGTAAAAGCACATACTTCCCCTTCTCCATACTCCCCCCGCAAAAGCAACCCATACTCTCTTTGCAAAAGAACCCATACTCCCTTTGCAAAAGGCAACTATACTCCCCCCTTTTCTAAAGGGGGGCCGGGGGGGATTTTACCTTATACACTACCCTGGCTATACCGGGAATGCAACAAATAACACTTCTTCTGCCGTCAGGATTATTCCTGCCTCTGTGGCAATGTCATTGCGGGGAGTTTACTCATGTTATCTTCTACGGGGGCCTCAGCACCGGATGTTTGCAAAAACAGCCTCCCGCATGCGTTAAACAAGCGGGAGGAGGATGCGGTGGCGTATAAAAAGCAACTGATTTCTCTATTTGCCCGGCCATAGGAAGAGGCGGCCCATGAGCCGCCTCTTCCGGTGATGCGCGCTACGCCTTTATACTTTCTCCTGTTGTTTCTTCTTTTGTTTCGTCCAAATACGCTATTTTGAATTTCGTATAGCCGTATATTATGGCTATGATTGAATTTAACCAGTTAAGAATGGCATAGGGCAAGTAGGCAAAGGGATTGACGCCTAGCACCGACCCGACAAAAGCGCCGCAGGTGTTCCAGGGGAAAAGAGGAGATGTGAGCGTGCCGGCATCTTCCAGCGTCCTGGAGAGCACTTTGGGATGAATGTTCATGCGCTTATACGCGTCTTTGTACATTCTTCCGGGAAGGATTATTGCTAAATACTGGTCTGCAGTGGTGATGTT
>JAAZHP010000161.1 GCA_012510625.1 Bacillota bacterium | reverse complement strand
TGTCTTCGCAAGAATTTCAACCGTTTTGGTGAGTCTAGCCTTCCCGGTGGTGGGCTCTTAGCGCCTGACCCTGCTGGTCCAGGATATCCTGAAAAATACCGCAGCACATGAACAGGAACCTGGGTAGGTGAAAAAACCCTTTCCATTTGCCGCCCTTTAGTGTCAGCAAGATTTCCCCCCGGCGATTGGCGTAACCGAACCACTCGCCGTGCGGCGGGTCTGCGAAGGTTTGCCAGGCGTAGGCGTTTACTTTTTCAAACCAGTCAAAGTAAACGGTTTCGCCGGTGATCTTGTAGGCTAAAATCAGCGCGACCAGGGCCTCGGTGTGCACCCACCACAATTTTTGATCCCAGTCCAGGCGATCGGGCGGTTTATCCAGCAGATCCCTGAAGTAGAAAATGCCGCCATAATCCTGATCCCACCCGTGGTTGAGTGTTTTGAGCAGGATCTCACAGGCGGGGGCGATCCACCGGTGCTTCCGCAGTTGTAGGGCCGCCTCCAGAATTATCCAGGCGCATTCCAGGCCATGTCCCGGACAGACCAGGCGCCCATCAAAATGATCCATTTCGTCAGGATCAAGCGTTACCGCTTCGTGAAAGAGACCGTGGCGCGGATTTAGAAACCTGGAAAAAATATGTTCAATCGTTCGGCTAATCCTTTCATCGGCCTCGACACCGGGAAGCGCCTCCTTGATTTCCAGGCAGAAGTTAAGTTCGATGATCGGTATGTTTAACGCCTCTGCGGGTCGGGTTCCCGGGTAGCTTTTGTTATACTGCTTTTTGGGGTTGGTTTTCCTGGCCTCCTGGCGTTTGAAAATGGTCAAAGCAAGATCCCGGGACGTTTCATCTCCTGCAGCCCGGGCATATTGCGCCAGGCCCATACCACAAAAGTAATCAGAAAACAGGTTGTACGGCTGGATCAGCGGCCGCCCCGTTGCGGTCAGGGCGAAGTAATAATCGCCGTCCGCGGCCCGCCCGAATTTCTTTATGAAATCCGCTCCAAGCCTGCCAAGCTCGAGCCATTGCCGGTCCTGCTCCAGGCAGTTGTAGAGCTTGGCAAGCATATAGAGCTGCCTCCCTTGCAGCCACATAAATTTGTCGGTATCGTAGACCCTGCCGTCGCGGTCCAGACATGTGAAATAGCCGCCGTTTTGGTAATCGGGTGAATTTTTAACCCAGAAAGGGATGATGTCGTCCAAAAGGGCGGCGGCGTACTGTTTCCGGTAGTATTTAATTTTTTGGATTATGGTTGCTTTGCCGGTACTCATAGGTTAAAGAAGCGGCGGTAATCGCTTAGCAGGGCTTTCCCGCCGGCGGCTCCCGGCTCGTTGAAGAAGTAAAGCGCTTCCCAGGTGATAATTCTGGAGACATGCGGCGAGGCTGCATGCAGCTGCCACTTGAAGCAGTCGAACGCAGCGGCGGAGAGGCAGCCCTCCCTGCTGGAATAATTGATGCGGGTGAAGGCTTCGCAGTTGGCCCACAGCTCAATCTGCAGGGCCTCCGCTATCTCTTTCCACAGCTGCCAGACGCTTTCCGCTTGATCCACCTCCACGAATTGATTCCCCACGGTGTCCTGAGGGTAAATCAGGTCGACGCCTGTATCCCGCAGTGTCTCCAGCCAGAACTGCTTGATTCTTTCATGGTGCGACTTCCTGGCATAGGTTCCCGGGGAGATGCCTATACGCGCGCGGGGCGTGGCACTTTTAAGGTCCCGGCAAATGGGCTCCAGGAAAGCGCGCATATCCAGGCGCCGGAGCAGGCCGTGGTAGAGATAAAATATTTCGGGGGATATATACCAGCCATTTAACGCCGGGCTTTGGCCGTAGCGTTCGGCCAGGTCCCGGGCCACAACCAGTTCTTCCCGGCAAACTTGATAGATAAATTTTTGGTCAGGCAGCGGCATCCATCCGCGTCCCACGTTGTAAAGGCCCAGGTGCAGCTCCAGGCCGCATTCTTCGGCGGCGGCTACAACGTCGTCCAGGCGGGGATCCAGAACGGGAGGCTTGCCCAGGCGACGCTCGATAGACACCAGTTCTCGCCGGGATGCTTCGGGGAGGGGGTAGTAAATGTACCACTTGCCTGTAGTGGTTTCACCGATTGCTCCCTGGTAGATAACGGTGTCGATGCCGAGCTCCTGCAGGCGCTTGAATTCGGCAACCCACTCCCGCTTCCTCCATGCATCCGTATCCCTGCCCGGGTAGTCGGGGGGGCGGTGGTAAATAAAAGTTCCCCGCAGCGGCTTAAGCCCGGGTGCCTGGATGTTGTTCAGGAAGTCAGCTGACTGCGCAAGCAGAGCCGCCAGCTTCTTTCTTTTTATGCGCGCCCGGATATTTAAAAAAGGCCCGGCCAGATCAACGATGGAAGCCATAATACACCCCTGGTTAGAACACGATTGCCAAAATATTGTATCATTATTGGTAATAATTATAATCCGGTTTTGAAGAGCCTGTCAATGCGTAAACCATT
>JAAZHP010000160.1 GCA_012510625.1 Bacillota bacterium | reverse complement strand
CAGCGCCAGCAAGGCCAGGAGCGGCCAGAGGGAGGGCGGGAACGTGATCACTTTAATCTTTTCGGAACGGGATAATGTCATGTTGGAGACCTCTTTTCAAGAAAGAGTATATGCAAACCTGGTTCATATACAAGACGCCTCCGGGTGCAGTTTCTGCTGCCATGGCCGGATTGGTAAAGTAAGATTAAGAATGCGCCCGGTTATTTATATGCTTTTCCTTGATGTGATATTTTAACTGGAATCAGGATAAATTACTTGGAGTTAAATCATGCCGCACAATAAAGGAATTGAACTCTATTAAACGAATACTAATTTTAGCGGGATTCATTAACGAAAGGAGATGCGAATTATGCTCGCGGTTACCGGCAAAGCAGCGGAGCAGTTTAGGGAAATTATGAAGCGTGAGAAAGTAGAGGATGCCGCCATCCGCCTTTATGTCAGCGGCGTGGGGTGAGGCGGGCCCCGTTTCGGGCTGACTCTGGAAGAGTCAATCGATGAAGAAAAAGATATAGTCGAAGAGGTGGAGGGGCTTAAATTCACCTATGAAAAAGCGATCGCCCCTTACGTGGACGGAAAAGTGATCGACTACCATACCGGCATCCGCAAGGGATTTTCTGTCACACCCGCCGACCCAAGTTCGCAGTGTGGCGATTGCAGCTGCTAAATTTGATGAAGCGAGGCCGTGGGGCGGTATAAGATTGAACATCTATTATGGAATATGGAACAAAAGGGGCGGCGCAATCACCGCCTCTTACCCGTGTTGCCGCGCCAAATTCCGCCCTGGCCCTTTCTATAATTTAACGGAATTCAATGAGGGCAGCCTGTTTCAAACTGTCTAAGGGGGTAATAACGATCTCCAACCATTGGAACTGGTATATTGAATTTGCAGATTCGCATGCCGGCTGCTTCTTCGCCATCAAGCGCTATATTTACAGCGGCAGGACTCCGTACCAGCAGGTAGAGATAGTGGATACGGAGTCATATGGCCGCGTGCTGATCCTCGACGGAAAAGTCCAGTCGGCGGCTTTTGACGAGTATATCTACCACGAGGCCCTTATCCACCCGGCAATGACGCTCCATCCCGGGCCGCGGCGGGTTCTTCTCATCGGCGGCGGCGAGGGGGCCGGTTTGCGGGAGCTCCTGCGCCATCCGCAGGTTGAGGAGATTACGATGGTGGATATAGACAAGCAGGTGGTTGAACTTTGCCGCGAGCACCTTGAGGAGTGGCACCGGGGCGCTTTTGATGATGCGCGGGTCAGGCTTCTTTTCATGGATGCGCGGCGCTATCTTGAGGAAACTGAAGAGCAGTTCGATATCATCATCAGCGATCTGACCGACCCGTCTGCAGCGGGCCCCTCATACCTTCTTTTTACCCGCCAGTTTTATGAAACGGCAAAAAAGAGGCTTACGCCGGGTGGCATCCTCACGGTTCAGGGCGGCGGATTAAGCCTCGATTACATGCAAATCCACGGCGCCTTGCGCAACACGCTGGGCCGGGTTTTTAAAATAAGGCGTTCTTATCATACACATATTCCTTCTTTTGACAGCGAATGGAGCTTTATTATCGCCTCCGACCTCCATGACCCCCTGGCGCTGGATCGCGAAAAGGTGGATCAACGGCTGAAAGCGCTGGCGGACCAGCTTAAATTTTATGACGGAGAGACGCACGAAGGTCTTTTCCGCCTGCCGAAGAATATCCGCCGGCTTCTTTCCGAGAACCTGGCCGTAATTGATGACGAGAATCCGGTGGCAGTTTATTAGGATTATTGGGAAAAGTTATTTGTGCGCTCGTTGTTCCTTTTTTCCAACTCAAAGGCATCATGAAGCACCCGCACGGCCAGCTCGCCGTACTTGGCCTCGATGACACAGGAAATGCGGATATCAGATGTGCTGATCATCTGGATATTGATTCCCTCCCCGGCCAGCGCCTTGAACATCCGCGCGGCAACGCCGGGACAATTCTTAATTCCCAGGCCGACAGCCGATACCTTGGCGATGTCGTCGTCGGTGCGGAGTTCCTGGGCGCCGATTTCCGTGATAACCTGTTCCACCAGTTCCCGGGTTTTTTTAAGATCAGTCTTGGGCACGGTGAAGGTAAAGTCGGTACACCCGTCGATGCTGGCGTTCTGAATGATCATGTCCACATTTATAGCCGCTTCCGCCAGCGGGGCGAGAATACGGTAGGCCACGCCCGGGCGGTCCGGAACCCGGATAACCGACAACTTGGCCTCGTTGCGGCTGAGAATGATCCCGCTGATGACAGCGCTTTCCATGTTTATCTCCTCCTCGACGATCCAGGTGCACTTGTCACTGCCGAAAGATGATTTAATTAGCAGGGGGACTTTAAATTTCCGGGCCAGCTCCACGGAGCGAATCTGCAGTATCTTGGCGCCCATGTCGGCCATCTCGAGCATCTCGCCGTAGGTGATCCGGCGCAGGTGGCGGGCCTGCGGGCATATCGCCGGGTCGGCGGTGTAGACACCGTCAACATCGCTGTGAATCTCACAGGCATCGGCCTTAAGCGCCGCAGCCAGGGCTACCGCGGTGGTGTCGGAGCCGCCGCGGCCAAGGGTGGTAATGTCGCCGTTGGCGTTGACACCCTGGAAGCCGGCGACCACGGGGACAATATCCTGGTCCAGGGTTTTTTTCAACCGCTCCGTTGGCAATTTTATGATGCGCGCCCGGGTATGCTGCTCATCAGTCAGCAGGGGCAGTTGCAGGCCCAGGAAAGAGCGGGCGGGAACACCCAGGTCTTCCAGGGCCATTGCCATCAGGGCTGCGCTGGCCTGCTCGCCGGTGGCGGCGAGGGCATCGAGCTCGCGTTCCCGCGCCTCCTCCGAAATTTCGCGGGCCAGCTTCAGCAGGCGGTCCGTTTCGCCGCTCATGGCCGAGACAACTGCCACCACCTGGTTGCCGCTATTTTTAGTTTCAGCGATGATCCGGGCAACGCGGCGGATATGTTCCGGTGTTGCCAGAGAGCTGCCTCCGAATTTTTGGACGATCAGTGCCACATTCAATCACACCTTTTGTTTTAAAGCTGCATCCGTTTCAGGTTCAATGTCCTTATTCTCTCATAACTGCAGTTTTGTGACAAGGGGTGATTGGCTTCAGAACCCCTCTCCTGTCATCATGAGGGTGGAAACCCTCTATACATGTATTTATGTTTTAGATAGGCCCCCATTTCTGTCATCCTGATGACGAAGTTTGAAGGTTTATCCTGAGGGTCCAGCCCGGAGGAACCCCGCCGTGCGTTGCTAGGTGGCTGAAAAAGAACCCCCGCTTTTTAACAGTTCGATGAAGGCCTGCAGCCTGGTCTGGATGGCTCCGGCCGGGGCAAAGCTGTAGTTGTCGTCGATGAGCAGCATGGGAAATCCGCTTTCCTTAAGGTAATCCCTTAAATCGGGGTAGTCAAATTTATGGGGATCGCAGAAAGAGATAATATAGCCGATGACTCCGTCAACATTGTATTCCCGCGCCCTTTCGAGAAGGTAGTCAAAGCGCGGCCTGCCCGGCCCGCGGTCGGTGCGCGGGCACTGGAAATTGATAAAGTAGTGATTTTTTAGCGCTTCGATGGGATCATCCGCCGGCGGAATGTCCTTTTCAAAAAGCCGGAAGCCGATGCAGGTGTCGTCGGCGGCAACATGGGCGCCCGCCTCTTCGATCATCCGGTAGAAGGCGGTGTTGTCGAGCAAGCTGCCCCAGACGAGAACCCGGGGGCGCGGGGGTTCCTGCGCAGGTCTATTTTTGATCCCGGCCAGGGTGTCGCTCAGCAGCTTCTGAAACTCCTCCGGGGGGAGCCATCCGCCGGCCAGCAGGAGCTCCAGCATTTCGCTGCCCCTGATTAAGGGAGGATTTTCCTGCCTGAGCCGGTAAAGCTCCCGGATCAGAGCCCGGCTGCGGTTGGCCCGGGCTATCTCTTCTGCCAGCCTCTCCCCGGTTACTTCCTGCCCGGTGAACTGCTCCAGGCTTTCTTTGAAAAAACCAAGCTCTCTCATAAAAAAACGCTCTGCCTGGGGGGTAACCTGGTGGGGGACGTTGAAAAGCCGGGAATAGGGCAGCGGGCGGTAGTAGGTCCAGATCCCGTAAAGCCGCTGCACCAGGTCGCAGCTGTGCGAGATCACCAGTCCGTCCAGGAAATCAAGCCTCCCTTTCAGGGCCTGTGTAAAGACATTGCGGACGTAGCTGCAGCCGTACGGCTCCATGTAAGCGTCGGCTTCGGATGTGGGCTCCCCGGGCCTGCCGGTAATCCGGTAAGGAATTGCCCCTGCGGCGCTGATCATCTCGGGCGGGGCAAAGCAGCAGAGATAGCCGATCACCGGCCGGCTGCTTTCCCGCCGCAGTTCGCGCACGCGCTCTTCTTTTTGCGAGTTCAATTCTGCCGCGCGGGCCAGTACAGGCATGTCTTTCATTTTTATCTCTCCCTCTGTAATATCATCAATAAAACCCTCATGCTTTTAGCCTTTCGCCGTGCTGCGGCCGGCCATCGTCTCGATAAAGGCGTGCACCCTGGT
>JAAZHP010000159.1 GCA_012510625.1 Bacillota bacterium | reverse complement strand
GCATCGATTCAAGCAATATCGCGGCCCTGCTCAGCAGGCTGGGAGAGGTTAACAGCTACTCGGTAGACTGTGCCGGAGGCAAATACGACGAGCTGACCCCGGCCCGCGAAACCGCCCGCTTCCTGGGGACGCGGCACCGCGAGGCGCTTATCGGCGCCGCCGAGTTCTGGGCTGAACTGCCGCACGCCATCTGGCACCAGGATGAGCCGGTCGCCGATCCCGCTGCAATCGCCCTCTTTTTTGCCGCCGGCCTGGCCGCCCCCGAGGTGAAAGCTGTCCTCTCCGGGGAGGGAGCCGACGAAGTATTCGGCGGCTATGAGATCTACCGTGAGCCGGCGGCGGTAGCCCCCCTGCAGCGGCTGCCCCGCCCCGTTAAGACCCTCCTTCGCCGGATGGAAGGGAAGCTGCCGGAGGGGATGAAGGGTAAAAACTATATCAGGCGGGCAACCACTCCCCTGGAGAAGCGCTATTACGGGAACGCGCTCATTTTTTCCGAAGCCGAAAAGGCGGAGCTGCTCAACCCCGAACTCTATGGCTCCGGCTGGAACCCGCCCTGGGAGATCACCGCTCCCTATTACCGGAAAAGCGCCGGAGCCGACCCAACGACAAGAATGCAGCATCTCGACTTTTACACCTGGCTGCCGGGCGACATCCTGGCCAAGGCGGACCGGATGGTAAGCGCCCATTCTCTCGATCTGCGCCTTCCCTACCTCGATCATGTGCTGGTGGAATTCGCCGCCACGATCCCGCCCCGCTACAGAATTGCCCGCGGCATGACCAAGTATGTGCTCAGGATGTCGGCGTCGCGCTACCTGCCCGAAGAGATTTACCGCCGCCCCAAGCTCGGCTTTCCCGTGCCCCTGGCCGCCTGGATCCGGGAGCACTACCGGGATCAGCTGCGCGAACTCTGGCATAGCGAAGCGGCGCGAACTTTTTTTAATCCAGCCGCGCTGGAGCAGATGCTGGAGATGCACTGCCGGGGAGAGGCTGACTATGCCCGGAAACTCTGGACCGCGGCCATCTTATTACTGTGGCACAGACTCTACTTCAAGTAAAGCCGCCCTGCTCTTAAATAGATCTCCCCCGGATCCAACAAGGGCCGGGGGAGAAAAAATAAGGGGAGTTGACAACTCCCGCCTCCCTTATCAGGGGCCACAGCCTGTCAATAAAGTCAGAAGCGCCGCGATCAGCAACAGTAATGGGACAATGCATCTCCGGCTCACCTATGCACCTCCCTGCTGTATAGTTTTACCCGCTTCAAACTAAATCCACTCATAATTTACAAAAACAGATTTCGTTAAGAACTTATGTCGACAAAATAATCCTGCCAAAAGCGGCCGCCCCCTTGCAGGCCGCGAGCCTCCGGAAATTCCAAAATTAGTTATTCACAATATCCACAGGGTTATACACAGCCTGATAGCAGTTTAAATATAAATCCAGGGCGGTTATTCACAAAGTCCACAATAAGTGAACATAACATTTTAAGGCCGGTATTATGCGCCCCCATCCCGGTATGCCGGCTCTCTAGGGTGTGTAGATCCGGCGCATTTCGGTGCCGGGGTAATAGTGCTGCAAGATCTCCTTGAAATCGCAGCCTTGTTCAGCCATCCCCCTGGCCCCGTACTGGTTCATGCCCACCCCGTGACCGTTGCCCCCGCCCGTTATAAGCACCCGCGTTATCTCGCCCGGCTCATCCCGCTCCAAGTTGAAAGTTACAAAAGCGCGGGGGAGAATCGAGCCGTCACAAATCCGGGTGCCGTCATGGCAGCTAAGTACTACCGGTGAACCATCATAAAGGTAATTTGCCGGACGCAGCACGGCACGAATATTATATTCTGTCATAATCAAG
>JAAZHP010000158.1 GCA_012510625.1 Bacillota bacterium | reverse complement strand
TAAGGCACCTGCTGCGGCTCACTTTCGCGAAGGTCGGCCTCCCATTTTCCGCAGCGGCTGCCCCAGCGGCCGGCCAGCTTTCCGGCAATGTGGAGCTCGCTGATCTCGCAGCTGTTGCCGCAGCCGCTGCAGATGAACCCCCGGGGGCGGTAGTCGCTCTCCGCTACGGAGGAAATGCCGCGGAAGGCACTTTGCTTTACCGCTCCCTCCAGGTAGCGCTGCCGGGCCAGCAAGGCGGCGCCGTAGGCACCCATCACTTTATAATGCTCCGGGATAACCAGCTTCTCCCCCAGCAGTTTCTCAAGGGCCCAGCGGATCCCGCTGTTGGCCGCCACCCCGCCCTGGAAAAGGACCACCGGCTCAACCTTGCGGTTGCGGGCCACGTTGGTCAGGTAATTCTTGGCCAGGGCCAGGCAGAGGCCGGCAATAAGATCTTCGCGGCAGTATCCAAGCTGCTGCTTGTGGATGAGATCGGATTCGGCAAAGACGCCGCAGCGGCCGGCAATAGCCACCGGATTGGCGGATCGCAGTGCGTAATCGCCAAATTCCTCAATGGGGATATTCAGGCGGGCGGCCTGGTGGTCCAGGAAGGAGCCTGTGCCGGCGGCGCAGACCGTGTTCATGTTGAAGCCAATTGAAACTCCGTCTTTCAGGTAAATAATTTTGGAATCCTGGCCGCCGATATCGATTACCGTGCGAACTTCCGGCTCTACGGTGCGGGCGGCCAGGGCATGGGCTGTAATTTCGTTGACCACCGTGTCCGCTTCAATCATCACCGCCGCCAGGTGCCGCCCCGAACCGGTTGTGCCTGCGGCGACGGGATTTACAGGCAAATTTTTCATCCCGGCAAAAGCCTGGCGGATTGTCTCGATGGGCCCCGCCTCGTTGCGGCGGTACGAGGAGTAAAGGAGTACGCCCTCCCGGTCGATAAGCACTATCTTGGTGGTAAGGCTGCCTATGTCTGCTCCAAGAAAATAAATTTTTTCTTTTCCTCCTTCCCCGCCCTTCTCTCATCGAGAATATGGGCAAAGGATTCAATGCGCGTCTTCATACCGGCCTGGCCGGTCTGCTCGTTGACAATCAAGGTCAGCAGGGGGAGTCCCAGTTCTTGGGCCACCCTCGTGAGGATGCTCTGGGCTACAATTTCGGGCATGCAGGTAAAGGGCCACAGGTGAATTACCCCGTCAATTCCCTCGTGCGGCGCCAGAGCCGCCAGGCCCACGCTTTCCAGGCCGTGCCCTCCCACCGACTCTGCCAGGTAGGGCTTCGCGGCAGCGCTGATCCGGCGGTGGCGCATAACCAGCGCCGGGCTCTTCAAGATGTTGTAGCGCAGCCAGTTCATCACCGTAATCTCGCGCTGCACCTCGATGCGGATATCAGGCAGCGAACCGAGGGTGCGGGCAAGCTCCCGGTTGACATATTCCTCGAAAACGGCATATATTTCCCCGATGAGCCTGACTTTTAGCGGCCTGGCGTTCTCATCCAGGCTCAGCGAGTTAC
>JAAZHP010000157.1 GCA_012510625.1 Bacillota bacterium | reverse complement strand
GTATACCAGATTGAAAAATCGTCAACATCCCGCACAGGGCTCTTCAAGGCCACCTCAACCTTGCCCCGGTAAAAGGGGTGCAGCCGCATTGCCTCTTCAGCCGGCTTATTGGCCTTGGCCATAAGTTCATCTTTATTGGTCATTTTTATTACCACTCCTCTTTATTCCATTTTACCTGGCATATGCCTTGATTCCTTCCTCGTAAAGATCGTTCCCGTAAGCGTCATTGATCACCGTAGCAGGGAAATCCTTCACCTCCAGCCGGTGAATAGCTTCCGCCCCCAGCTCGGGGTAGGCCACCACTTCACTGCTGATGATCCGCTTGGAAAGAAGCGCCCCGGCGCCCCCGACAGCAGCCAGGTAGACCCCTTTATTTTTTTCCAGGGCCTCCTTAACGGCAGCGCTGCGCAACCCTTTTCCAATACAGGCTTTCATGCCCTGTTCCAGCATCAAAGGGGTGTAAGCATCCATCCGGCCGCTGGTGGTTGGACCGGCTGAGCCGATAGCCTGGCCCGGTTTTGCCGGGGCCGGTCCCACGTAGTAGATGACCTGCCCTTTCAGATCTATGGGCAGCGGCTCGCCCCTTTCAATCAGCTCCACCATTTTTTTATGAGCGGCATCCCGGGCGGTATAAATGACCCCGCTTATGAGGACATTGTCTCCCGCTTTCAGCCCGAGCACATCCTCATCGCTGAGAGGAGTATGCAAGTGTTTAACCTTCATGGAATAACCTCCTTATCCTTAGCAGTAATTCCCGGCTTACATTTTAATTTTAGATAACGCGCTCCACGTGGCGCGCAACGTGGCAGTTAATATTCACCGCCGCCGGCAGGCTGGCAATATGGGCGGGGAAAGTTTCGATATGCACCGCCAGGGCGGTAACGCGGCCGCCAAAGCCCTGCGGCCCGATGCCCAGCTTGTTTACCTCTTTGAGTATTCTCTGCTCCAGGCTGGCATAGAAAGGCTTGGGATGGGGCCGTCCCAACGGTCTGACCAGCGCCTTTTTGGCCAGCAGCGCCACCTTATCAAAAGTGCCGCCGATGCCTACGCCTACAACAATGGGCGGACAGGGATTGGAACCCGATTCCCGGACATGGTTGACTACGAAATCGACTACGCCCTCCACGCCGTCCGACGGCTTGAGCATTTTTACCGTGCTCATATTTTCACTGCCGCCGCCTTTGGGGGCAAAGGTAATTTTAACCCTGTCCCCGGGAACCAGGGAAGTATGGATTACAGCAGGGGTGTTGTCACCGGTGTTGATCCTCTCCAGGGGATCTCCCACGATTGATTTTCGCAGGTAGCCTTCACGGTAGCCCCGGCGAACCCCTTCGTTAATCGCATCTTCCAGGGAGCCGCCTGTTAAATGAACCTCTTGCCCCCACTCCACAAAAAATACGGCAAACCCCGTGTCCTGGCAGATGGGAATTTTCTCGTTGCGAGCAATCTCCACATTTTCAATTAGCTGTTTTAGAACCTCTTTGCCGGCAGGTGACTCTTCATCCACCAGTGCCTTCTTTAAAGCATTAATCACGTCATCGCCAAGATATATGTTTGCTTCCTGGCACATCTCTGCAACCTGTTCGGTAATAGTTGAAGCTGTAATTTCCCGCAATGCTATCTCCCCCCAGTTAGTAATATAAGATAAGAAACTCAATAATCAAATATAACCTGCAACCGGCCCGCCTTTCTGTTCCTTTTAACCGGTATGAATAGATGTTATCCATAAATCTGCAATGATTGCAACACCATCCCTTAATTCCCTTATTTTATAGTCACTAAGTCAATTTATAAGCAAATACTATGCCAAGCCACACAGTCATTGATTATTATGCGCAACCGGCAGCCATAAAAAATAGCTCCATGATCACTCCTTATAATTATGGCAATAGTCCATTTTGAAAGTATCAATCTGAAAGCACCTTTCATCTTTTACCGTCTATTGAAACCGCGGACTTGCTATTTGGCATGAAGGCATAGTTTTTCCAGTTGAGCAAATGGCACAGATTTTGCAAATGTGGTATTGTAGATCTAGTTCCTGCATCCCGGTGCGTCATTTAATCAACAGAAATAACCTGTTTTTTTATTACAATTTATACCGAAAACAACTTGCCCAAAGTAGTAACAGTAACAGTTGAGCATGTTTAAGTTAAAGCGGAAGAAAGGAGAAGAGACATGAGCGAAACGTACAAGATCGGCATTGTCGGGGCCGGCAACATGGGCAGCGGCATAGCTCAGAAGATGGCCCAGGAAGGTCTGCGGGTGGTCATGGTTGACCT
>JAAZHP010000156.1 GCA_012510625.1 Bacillota bacterium | reverse complement strand
TGCTTGAGCCGCAGGGCATTCCTCCGGATGCCTTCGTTCCTCTTCCGCATCAAACCGGCAGCCTTTATCTTTGCCATGACCGCCAATAGAGTCCAGGGACACTTTACCGCCAAGGATACGCCTGGCCTCTTTA
This sequence comes from Bacillota bacterium, assembly GCA_012510625.1. Classification (GTDB taxonomy): domain Bacteria; phylum Bacillota; class Dethiobacteria; order DTU022; family DTU022; genus JAAZIN01. The sequence continues at coordinate 3,898 of JAAZHP010000156.1, read as the reverse complement.
TTGGCAAACAAAACCCGGCCGTTGGCCTCGGTGATCAAAATCCCGGCAGGAATGGCGTTAACCATCTCCTTAAAAAGGCTATTATGAAGAAGCTGTTCTCGACATAAGTTAAGTATAATTTCATGTTCTTTTTCGGAGGGAAGATTCACTCTCAAGATATCAAGCCCCCAGTAATATTGTTATTTCAAGCACTGAAAATACAAAAAAGCGCAGAATGGTCACACCGGCGGCACGAAGAATTTTCTTGAACTCGCCATTCTTTGCGTAACAAGCTTAAGTCATTCTTCAAGGTCCAGGTGAGTGTGAACGTTCGCGCGACATTCATCACTTATCCGGTTGTCGATCCTGGTTGAAAAAATCGAGAGCGCTGTAATTGCCGGAATTTTATAATTACTTCTGCATGATGCAACTTTTTCCTGCTTCGCAAATAACCTGTTCTGCGCAATACCCTGCGAATAACGGCGCCAGGTCCCGGATTCCAACTTGAGAGGCGCTGATGGAGCTACTGCCTTGAAGCCGTCAGCCGGTTTTGTTGCATTCATGCTGAGGATAATTGCATCGCATGTCTCCCCTTACCACTCGCCTCTTCCCGGCATCCACGCCACGAACAAGTTTTCCCCGTACGACAAACCGCCTTGCTCAAAATAGCTTATCAGTGTTCCCGTTTGCCGGTATGCCGGCAGGATGACGCCGTCGATCTTCCGGGCTTGGTAATTATAAGCGGCCCGCTGCACATTTTCCGCGCTTAACTCCAGCAGGTCAAGCTTCAGATAGGAATTAAACGGGGCCAGCTTTTCCCGGTAAAAGTCGAAGTTGCTCTCCAACCCCAGCATAATAAGCCTGGGCTTGCGCTTTAAATGGTTAAATCTTAAGAGCGCGATGCATTTAAAGGTGCTCAGCAAAACCTCTTTTGTTGTTTCCATCTTGTTCTTATGAGCCAGTGAGCGTTTGTGAACCCGGTAGCTGTAGAGCACCTCAGGCACCCTGGAGATCTCACCCAGCTCGAACATTCTTGTCCAGAGATCGTAATCGTAGGCAATCCTAAAGGAGGTATCATAGCCGCCAATCTGGTCAAAAGCTTTTTTTAAGAAAAAACCGCTGCCGTGGCATATGGGGGTGCTGTAAAACTGGTAAAGCCTTAAATTGTTTTTCTGGTTAAAAAAGGCTTCTTCCCAGAGCAGTTCGCCCGGGGCAACAGGCTCATTTCCACCGATACACTTGATCAATGAGCCCACCGCTACCAGCCCGGGATCGCCCTTTATGTATTCCCACTGCTTTTGCAGGCGCTGTTTGCTGCTGATATCATCGGCATCCTGCAGGGCAATCCACTTTCCGCGGGCAGCCTTAATGCCGGTATTTAAAGCATGCGCCGCCCCGCTGTTTTGCTCCAGATGAATGACCTTCACCCTGGGATCGGTCATGCCGTCCAATATCTCTTTTGTTCTATCCCTGGAGCCGTCATTGACAATAATGTATTCAAAATCCTTGTGGGATTGCTCAAGTATACTTCTAACCGCCTGCATGAGGTACTCTTCCCCGTTATAGACCGCCGTTATCACCGAAATCTCCATGGGCGACCTGCTCCTTAAGAATAATCTGCCTCATTATATGCCCCGGTTTTAACAATTAGCCTGGAGAGAAGGCCCAATCGTGCTTTTCTCCTGCAGGACGGTGTTGGGCTTAAAAGCACTAAAAAATGAGTAGGTGAATAAACTGGAGATGACCACTTTATGGGGAGCCGGATATGAGTACGGTCTATTGCCTCTGCATGATCAAGAATGAAGCAGATATTATTGAATCCTATCTGCGCTACCATCTCCATATCTTTGACGGCATCGTCATTCTCGATAACGGCAGCACTGACCGCACCATGGAGATCATCAGCCTCATGCAAAAAGAGGGCCTTCCAATCGAGGTTAAAGAAGATGACAGCCTGGCTTTCGCCCAGGGCGATAAAACCACAGAGCTGATTGACTACACCTTTAAGCATTTCGCTCCCGACCTTATCTTCCCCCTGGATGTGGATGAGTTTTTGACCGCTCCCGCATCGCCGGAAAACCCCCGCCGGCTGATAGACCGCTTGCAAACAGGAAAAAAAATATATTACCTTGAACAGGACTACACTTATTTCCCGGTTCACATTAATGAAAAGGAGCTTTTTATACCCAGGCGGATCACCTATGCCAGCCCGATTAAAGACTACTGGCCCAAGGTGGTGGTTTCCAGGGAAATCTGGGAAAGCTACAGCCCGGTCATCTCCGGCGGCAACCATGATCTTCTGTTTGACAAAGGGGATCTTGAGCAGGAAATACTGGCGCCGCTTAAAATACGGCACTTTCCCTACCGCTCTTTGGAACAGGCAAAGTCAAAGATAGCGGTGGGCTGGATCAACACCCTCGCTTCATATAGTTATAATGTGGGCCATAACTACCACTGGCAGGCGCTCTTCGAGATACTTAAGCACAGCAATTTTAACCTGCGCCTGGAAGATATCCTGGAGTACAACGAGGTGCATGTGCCCATGAATTTCTCTTTTTGCTGCTCGCTGGATCTAAAGTATACCGGGGAGAACGAAGTCAACGCAGTGCGAAACCTGCTGAACTACACCGAAGCCCTGGCTGCCCGCTACCGGGAGCAGGTTAGACTCCAGGGGCAGGGGAAATAAATGGAGCCGATCACAATTGTCGCCATAAGCAACGATAGCTTCGCCGTTCATCTGGCGACAATGCTCTTCTCCTTATTTGAAAATAAAGAAGCGGGCACCAGGTACCGCATCTATATCATCGACGGCGATATCTCCCGCCACAACAAGGAACAGCTTAACGAACTGCTGAAAGGCTATCATGTATCTCCCATCTACTTAAATGTGGATCAAAGCCTCTATATTCATTGCCCGGCCTGGGGTCATGTTACCCGGGAAGCCTTTTACCGCATCTCCATCCCCGATCTCCTGCCGGGGAAGATTAAAAAAGCGCTTTACCTGGACAGCGACATGATTATTAAAGGCGACCTGTCGGAGCTCTGGCATAACGAGAAGCTGAAGCACTACCTGCTGGGAGCGGTGGAGGACCCCGTTGACTTTGCCGGGGTAAAGCTGCCCCCGGGCTATAAATACTTTAACACCGGCGTGCTCCTGATGAATCTCGAAAAGTGGCGCCTGGAGGATATTCCTTCTAAGGTTTTAAAATTTATCGAAGAAAACCCTTCTCAAATCATGTGGTGGGATCAGGATGCCCTCAACGGCGTCCTCTATGACCGGTGGTACCCCCTCGATTACAAGTGGAACTACCAGGTCTACCGCATGGCCCATCTCAATATCGACCCGGTGATCATCCATTACAATACCCACATCAAGCCCTGGAATGGCCGGACCTATCTACAGGAAGAATACTACTATTACCGCAGCCGCCTCCGCTGGCTGGAGCTCCCCGGTCCCGGACCAAAGAAAATCTACAAATGCCGCTCTATCTTCTGATGGAAAAGCCAACCCTAGTATAATTATAATCTTGACTTATATAAAAGTTGGTGCCAGAAAAGATACAAACAGAATCAGGTCTGGCGCAAGCTCCCTCTGGCACTGGCTGAGAATTAGAGCGTTTTTATCAAGCTCCCCCGCCTCTTTGACGGGTTAGCTTCAATATTTTTTAAATGCCACTTACTTCAAAGGGAAAATGATCTTCGTCAAAAGTTCGCTTTCCGGAACCTCTTGCGGCGAGTTGTAATAAAATTCATAGGCAACGCCGGTGGGGGTGCAGCCGTTTTCCTGGACCCATTTCATCATGGCGTTGTAAACCGGAGTAACCTCTTTATACGGCCCCTTGAAAAGATAAGAAAGCTGCCGGCCGGCCGGGATCTCACCCGCCTTGATCTCTCCTTTGCCCGGCAAATGCTTTGTCAT
>JAAZHP010000155.1 GCA_012510625.1 Bacillota bacterium | reverse complement strand
CGCCCTGAATGGCCATCCACCCATTTTCCTCTTCCAGGCAGGGAGAGTTTCCCGGGACATAGAATTTTATACGAGCGCAGCCTGCAGGTTCTCGATGAAGCAACATATCAAGAGCGTGAATTCGTAATATCTCTGGAAAGCATCCCTTATTTAAGGAGGGTTTATTTTTTTGAACTCAAAAAAGAAGCCAAGTATTTTCATCGGGCTAATTGTGTTCATGGCGGTACTGCTCCTGCTGATACTTGTGGCTGCTCCCATGCAGCTGGCCTGGGGAATGTGGGGGCTGGCCCTGACGGAGTTAATGATTCTGGCCTGTGCCGTTGTTCCGGCTCTTATTCTCAAGTGGGATCTGCGGGAAATTTTCAAAGTCAGCAGGCCTTCCGCAAGGCAGATATTTGGCGTGCTGGTGCTGTGGCTGGGAGCATATATTGCAGTTTTGGCAATCGTCATGATCACGACATATCTGTTCCCAAAAGGAATGGGTTATGCCAGCAATGAGATGTTGAAATTCATAAGGTCTGTTTCCTTTCCGCTGGCCCTATTCATAATGGCTGTGATGCCGGCTGTCTGCGAAGAGGCCTTGCACAGGGGGCTGATTCTCCATACCTTTGGGGGTAAAAACAAATGGGTCACCATTATGGGGATGGGGCTTATCTTTGGGATTTTCCACCTCGATCCGTACCGCTTCCTGGGTGCGGGAGTATTAGGTACAGTCCTTACTTTGATCATGATTGAGACCCGGAACCTCGCCCTGCCGGTGCTTTTCCACTTCATTAATAACAGCGTCAGCTCTCTTTCCGCACTGACAAGTGAACCTGGCCTGGAGCCGGTCCGGGTAAGTCTGAGCGCGGTGGGCATTTCTCTGGTTATGGCTTCTGCTGTTCCCTTCTTGCTCGTAGCCGGCAGCAGGCTTCTCAGGGGCAGGGCAGAAAACAGAAGCAATCCTGTCAGCAAAAGGACAAAGTTCATTGCAGCGGCTGCAACTGTTATGCTGGCAGCGGCAGGAATAGGTATTATTTCAGCTTATTTTGCCCAGGAGCCGCTATTTGAGACTTCTTTTTCCGGCGGGGTAAACCGGGATACTCCACCCCACAACCTGGAATTTGCCGTGCCCGAGGACGGCAGCTATCTTATCGATTTGAGTATTCAAGGAGACGGGGTCATCACCACCATGATTATAGTCAATAGCAGGGGCGAAGAGGTCTTCAATGCCAGCGGCATGACTCTAACGTTGAACGGGTCCATCGAACTGGAGGCCGGAGATTATCTAATAACGCTAACGCATGACACCGACAGCGCAGATTATATGAATGTGAGCGTTGATATATTAATTAAAATGCTCTCTGCTGATTGAACAATTCAACCTGAACCGCGCAGGCGAATTGTAGATCGTTTTCTCATTAGATTTTATTAACAATCGATCCATCTTGTCCCAAATTAACATTAAAAATCACACTCAGGGTGATTGCCATCCCATGGTAAAAGAATTATCATGCAATTTAAAATAAGATCAAGGGCTTTTCGGCCTGCTTTAAGGAGGATCAAAATGAAAAAACACTTTTGGGTCTTGTTGCTGGCAGTGGCCCTGGCATTGGCTTTGACTGCCTGCGGGGGGGACAAAGGAAACGGCGGCACCGAACCCGGCGGGTTGGAAGAAGAAACAGGTGATTCCGGCAAAGAGCCGGTGATTACCAAGGGAGAATGGTATTTCGTTGATGGCGAGTTTCATAAATTTACTGATCTAAGCTTTATCGCCTACTTTAAAGAATTCGAAATAACCCTTTATGATGAGTTTTTTTCAGAAACCGGTTATCTTCATTCCAAGCACCTTGGGGATGATACAGTTCTTGGCACAAAGACCCGGCATTTTGCCGTAACAGCGTCGAAAGAGGAAGATGGACAGAAGACGTTAGAAGGGTATGTGGAGCTGTGGTACACAGAAACAGGTGAGCTTGTGCAAATGGGGACGCCGGGAACGGAAGAGTTGGTCATCGAAAACAGCCCCGATTTGATAAATGAAAGGGCGCAGGATATTATCGACGAATTCAATCTAGCTCAATTCTTGATGTATCACGGTCTGTTTGAAGAGGAGCATGAAAAAGGGTATGCAGCTCTTTTTAACGACCCCGAGTTTTACGCCAAGTATGCCGATGAAGATGCGTTTGTAATCAATGAAGTCAGTTCCCAAAAAAGAGATTTCGGCGCAGGAAAAGTTACAGTTATCCACTATGATTTCGCCTTTTCGGATGTGTCGTATAGTTTTATCTACGAGATAGCGAAAATTGGGGATAAATATATGTTCGTCTATGTCCTCGATAAAATGGAAGACATACTCGAGTACACCGTGACGCGGGCTG
>JAAZHP010000002.1 GCA_012510625.1 Bacillota bacterium | reverse complement strand
TCAACCTGTTGAACAAGCTCTTCAAACGAATAACGTTTTTTGCAGCCCTGGCAGTAGCCGGAGCGCAGGTGGCCGTGCACCTCCCAGACCTTGCGTGAACCGGCTTTTACATGCAGTCCGTCGATATTCTGCGTTACCACTCCTTTTAGATAACCCATCTCTTCCATCCTCGCCAGGGCATAATGTCCCGGATTAGGCTCGGCCAGGGTAATGCTGGCGAAGCGATTGAAGGCCGCCTCGTAGAAGAGGCGGGGGTTGCTCTGCAAAACCTCCACTGAAGCGGTTTTGATGGGGTCCACTTTCTCCCAAATCCCCGTTCCCGGAGTCCGAAAATCGGGAATACCGCTTTCCGTGGAAAGTCCAGCCCCGGTCAGGCAGTAAAAGCCACTGCTTTCCTTGATTAAGGCGGCGGCCTGCTCAATCTGATCATTGTAATTCATGTTATCCCCCCACCAAAATGCATATAACTCTAATTTTATACAATATAAAATTGTCTATTTATTTATTCTATTCTCTAATCGCCAAATCCTTTTCTATACAAGCTACTATGAGAGAGAAAAACGTGATAAAATATAAGAGAAGAGCCAACGCAAGATGAAGGGAGGTTCCAGGATGAACAGGCTGAAAACATTCTTGTTGATGTTACTTCTGACAGCAATTTTCCTTCTGCTGGGTCACTTTATCGCCGGTCAAGAAGGGCTTATTATCGCTTTCATCCTGGCGCTGGCCATGAACTTTTTCTCTTATTGGTTCAGCGACCGCATCGCCATCAGTATGACTCGTTCACGGCCGCTCAGTGAAAGCGAAGCCCCCGGGGTTTACCGGGCCCTGCGCGAACTGACATATAACGCCAACATGCCCATGCCGCGGGTTTACCTGATGCCGACTGACCAGCCCAATGCTTTCGCCACGGGACGCAACCCCGAAAATGCCGTGATCGCAGTCACTGCGGGGCTGCTGAGAATGCTGGACTACGAAGAGCTTAAGGGAGTCCTGGGTCACGAGCTGGCCCATATTCGCAATCGCGACATTCTCATCGGCAGCATAGCTGCGGCTATTGCCGGCGCCCTCATGTTCGTAGCCCGGCTCGGAATGTGGGGCGCGGCTTTCGGCGGAGGCGGCAGGCGCAACGAAGGCGGCGGCGCGGCGCTGGCCCTGATCAGGCTGCTTGCCCTGGTGCTGGCTCCTCTCGCGGCTCTATTAATCCAAATGTCTATCTCGCGGACACGCGAATACGGAGCTGATTCCACCGCAGCCAGGATCTCGGGCAACCCGCAGGGGCTGGCTTCAGCCCTTGCCAAGATGGATAGCTACGCCCGCCGGCGCCCGCTGCGCGAGCTTAACCAGGCTACGGCGCACATGTTCATTATCAACCCCTTCTCTGCAGAGGGCCTGGCTACAATTTTTAGCACACATCCGCCGATCAGGGAGAGAATTGCCCGGCTGCAGCGGATGCGCATTGAAAGAATAAGATAAAGGCAATCATTTAAAAGGGAATTAAATTAGCAAAGGGCTGCTCTTTTGAGGCAGCCCCTCTTGTTGACATAAAAAGTATTCAGGACGACATGTTTATCTCTTGAAAAGCGGTTGAAACAAGGGATGACTGGTTTTCACGCCAAAAACGGGGAACAGCTTCCGCACAATCAGCTCCCGGTTCAGCAATAGGACAAGCAGGAATATGCCCTGGATGAGGTAGCGGTTCAGGCCAAACCCTACCGTAATTCCCCCGATATCGCCGCCGTAGAAAAAAGGCCCGATGGATAAATTGAAAGCGTCAATGAGCAAGAAAAGAAGGGCAAGATAGTAGAAATAGTTTCTCCAGAAAGAATTCCTAAGCGCCGCCAGGGATTTCCGGATCGCCAAGAGCAGGTAGCCCAGCGCCAGGGTGAGCGCATTGGCCGAGCCGGAGATGAAGCCCCACTGGATCCCCGACCTCTCTTCCACGGGTGTTTTGAAGATTACTTCAGCGCCGTAGAAGTGCAGCCGGAACGCCTCCAGCTCACCGTAAGCATGGGCTACCACCATATGAGCCCCTTCATGAATAATAAGAAATGTAAAAACGGCCATGACCAGAAACGCTATTTTTTTCATGATCCCTTCTCCTCTCCCCGCCGGGTTCTAAATAAAACCACCGATTGAACAAGTCACGCCTGCCGTTTACATGTCTTTCATAAATACACGTACCGTTATCTTCAGCCACTTTCCCATCCACTCCTTGGCTTCAATCTTGCCAAAAAGGAGCTTCCCCGCGTCCATCAGCCGCGCCGGCACCTCGTTTTTTGCCCGTGGCAGGTAGCCCAGTTTGCGTTCTTTCCGATCGTAGATAGCCACCGCAAGGTGATCGTGAACATTATCGGGCTCGCGCCGGAACAGCAGCGCATCCCCCACCTTAAGCTCGGCCTCCACCGCTTCCAGGTCCAGGTAACTGGTCCCAGCGATATGACACTCCATGAGAAAGATCTCCTGGATATAGGGCAGAATCTGCACATTGCCGCCAAAATAGCCCTGGATTATCTTCCAGATCTCCTCGCTGGAGGGCACCAGCCCGCGGCCCATGAAGACACCCCCTCAATGAACTGTAGACGCCTCTCCGCCGCCAAGTTCTGCAAGAATGGATTGATAAGTTTGCCTGTGCCGCTCCATCTCCGCGATTTGTTTCTCGATGTTCTCCTTCTGGGCGGCAATCCACGCGGGGTCGGCGAGCTTCTCCTGATAGCTAAAAGGAAACTGCTCCTGCATTTTCGAAATTTCTTCCAAAAGCTTCCTAATTTTTTGCTCCAGCTTTTTAATGTCAGCGACCAGCTGCTCCATGGTAGAAGGCTCGGGCGGCAGCTCCTCCTTATGCTCAGAAAGCAGGAGCGAGAGGGTCTGCAGCTCCTCGAGATCGCCGTTCCGGTAGGCGGTAAGCACTCTATCCCAGAGATACTTAAAGTTATCCGGAAGGGTCTCGTTTAAATCGGGATGTAGTTTTCGCACCAGCTCCCGGTAGAGCCTTCTCAGCTCCCGGGACTCCTCCGCGGAGAGCCGCGGCAGCCGGTTATAGTCCACGGCCCACTCGACCCTGCGGGCCAGCTCCCGCAGCTCTTCAACCCACTGCTGCAGCTCCTCGTCAAGCCGCTCCTCAATCAATTCCAGGTCAGGCTTCTCTCCCCGGTTGAGGGAGGCCCGCATCAGTTCAATCTTTCGCCGCAGCCTTAAGACGTCGTTGCGCAAGAGAGATAGCCGCTGCTGTTCTTTACCGATGGTGGCGTAATATTTCGCCTCCAGGTTGGGCTTGACTGTCCTCAGCAAGTGATCCCGGTCGGCAATGAGCTTAACCATCTCGGTTCGCAGCGCCCGCAGCCTCTCCTGCAGCTCGGCAAACTCCCTGGAAATATGCAGCTGCCGTTCCAACCCGCACACCCCCTCAGAAGCCTCTGGAGCCCAAGGAGTGGGACAAACAGGTACGTCCCCGGTGTCCCACGGCGGCTCAAAGGTATCAGTATATCTCGATCATGATGGGGCCGCAGCGGCCGGCATTGCAACTGCTCTCGGCAACGGAGCAGGCGGTCACGGCGACAATCAGATCGAGCATTGCAATCAGCTCAATGTAGTCACCCGGTTTTGAAAGGGGCTCCTTTATCTCGAGACGCCCGTCTTCATAAACCCGCGTGTTCATAAAAATATTGAAGGGCGTCCGGATATAGCTTTCGTCAAGGCCGAATCCAGCCAGCACCCTCTTAAAATTCTCTTGGCAGCTCGGATGCGGGCCTGCGATCCCGTACTGGAAGCGATACATTTCCGGGCTGCAGGGTGGATGGAGCAGGTCATGCGCCCCCACGGTATCGGCGGTTACCTGGAGCATGGGCTGATAGAGGTTAGAATACAAATACTGGCCCACCTTGATGTAGAGAGAGCCGTTGTTGTCGATAGTTGCGCCGGTAGAAAGATATTCGCGGGGCTCTGCGGCGTTGAAAGCAAGAAAATCGGCTACTTGTTTACCCTCGGGATCAATCACCCGCATTTTCCTGTCTTTCGGCAATTTAAAAGCGCGCCCTTCTTGAGCTGGAATAATGAATCTGTCTTTTGCCGAATCCATAAGCCTCCCACTCACTCTTTCTCCTTATTGGCTGCCTGTGTAAACCGGTGATCTCCGCAAACACGGCTGCGGCAGCAATTTATAATATGGGGTTTTTGTCCGGTTTTGCCTAAAGGTTTGCTTCTATGCCGGGCGGCGCCATTCCTTCCCGCCCGGGAAGAACGTTTATTGCTGTATCGTTATGCTTACGGGCTATCGAAAAAGAGCCATGAATCGCTCCATATAGTAAATCCAGACCTGGTTGAAATAACCGGAAAAATAGAAGTCGCTGGCATGGCCGGCCCAATTCATTTCCAGGAGCGCACACTGCTCGTTGCCGGCGGCCTGATATTTCTCTTTAAAGTTGCGCGCCGTATGCAGGGGAACCATCCCATCATGGCTCCCCTGGTAAATCAGGCAAGGGGGGCTCTCTTTATCAACCAGAAGACTCACGTCAATCCATTCAGGCGCTTCGCCGATTGCGGGCAAAAAACTGGTCTCATTGGCCGGATAAAGGGGAAGATAGCCCTTGATGCTTATCGCATCGCTGAATAGGTGGGGATAATGCCCGCCGGCTGCAGCCAGAGCCAGCGCCGTGGTCAGCTGCCCACCGGCGGAGCCTCCCGAAATAAAGACCGAATTGAGATCGAGATTATATTCAGCGCCATGTTCGGCCAGGTATCTGGTAAATATGCCCAGGTGGCGGATCATGTCATCCAGTATAAAAGGGCCCACGCGTTCGCGTTTGGCCAGCAGCGGCTGCAATGCAGTGAGCTTCACCCGGTCAGTCAAGCCGTACTGCAGGTCAAAAACGGTGTAACCCTGGGAGGCAAAATACTTGTTTACCTGCATCATGTTGGCAAAGCCCTTGTCGCCGGCGATCCAGGCGCCCCCGTGTATCCGGATCAGCGCCGTCCCGCTGCCCGGCAGGCCGGTTTTCCCTTCAGGCGGCATGAAAACGTCGTAATAAAGCTTCAGCCCATCTTCAATGCCGCCGCTCCCTTCATAAAATAGAATATCTCTTTCATAGCGGTATTCCTCCGGGGGGAGTCCTAAAAAATAAGCCGGCAAAGAGAAAGGTGTTTTTAGAAAATAATGTTCCCAGGCAGATTCAAGTTTCTCTAAACGGCTGCCTCCAAATGTACGGGTAAATTCAGCCTCAGCACCGGCGCAGGTCTTGGGCATGGCCAACAAAGGAATCAGGTGGAGGGCAAAACAGGCCAGGCCCAATATTCCTGTGAAGAAGGCCGCAGCGCCGCCCGGCCGGTTTTGCAGCTTTAAAATTAAAACGGCTGTGCTGAGCAGGATGAAAGCATGGTAAAGAGAAAACCCGGAAAGGAAGATTTCGACAAACTGGGGCGCGCTCTCAAAGAATATGGACCTGTTGCCGGCCAGAAGGAAATAGAGAGCGGCCGATCCTGAAATCAGGATAACATAGGATATCGCCAGAATCGTTTTTTTGCCGGGACTGCCGGCTCTAAGTGCACCGGAGCAGCGGCCCATCCGCAGCGGGAAACCGCCTTTTACCGCAGCCAGGTTATTCCATGCCAGGATTGAGCCCAAAATGGGAAGTCCAAAATAGATCAGATAGATTCCGCCGTAGACCAGGAAGTTTAAGCGCCCGGTATAAATGAGAGCAGTCAGCATGTTTAAGCAGGCCAACATCGCAAAACCGGCAATCATGGCTGCCAGACAGATATAGCCCCGGCGGTGCAGTCGACGACCGAGATAATTTTCTCGATTAATGAAACGATCATCCAGGTAAATCAGCAAGATAATCGCCGTAAGAGAAAGCAGGTATAAAATCCCGAACAAATTGTCTACCGCCATATCCAGCGGCACGGCCAGGTGAATCGCGCTTCCGGCAATGGCCGGCAGGGAGAATCCCAGGGTAAGGGCGCTCACAAGGTGGACTAATTTAATACGCCCGCTGGCCAACTCAAGCCCCTCCCTATTTTATTGCTCATATTGATTCAGTCTGCCTAAGAAAAATTCACAAGCAGAATATTGTCATAAGTTCGACTGTAATAGATTTATCTCCTGCCAGTAAAGAGAAATGAATAAAAAGCAGCGGGGCTGTGTTTTGAAGCTTTTGTAGATAAGCAGTTGCAGAAAAAGGGTATATGATTTTTTTCAACCGATGTTTGGATCAGTCTCTCCAGAGGGCAATATGCTCCAGGCCGGGGATGTTGACAGCAGGGGCGCTCGGGTCCCACCGGCCGTTAATGCCCTGCTCCCTTGCGGCCAGTTCAAAATGAGACATGGCAATGCCCATATCGAGATGCTGCATCTTGATTTTTCCCAGGATGCGGTTGTAAAACTGGTCTTCTTTCAGGTAGAGGCGATAGCTGCCTTCCCGGTCCCTGACAATCCGCCAGGGCTGGCGGTTTTTGGCGGATGGGGCAAGGCGCACCGCCTCCAGGGCGTTGCGGTAAGCGCCGGCAGCATCTTCAGTTAGCGGAGTCTTCTCATCAACGGAAAAGAACAACTGGCTCCACGGCTTCCGCCGGGTGGAGCGGGCGCCGGCCCTGACTATTCTATCCTGTATGGCCGCGCTTTCAGCGGGATAGCCCACGGGAGTTATTGCCGGCAGCAGTTCATCTTCGGCCAGCTCCATCTGGCGGGCAAAGCTGCTCCGGCGGAAGGTGCCGCCCAGCCAGCAGGTGCCCAGCCCCATGGCAGTGGCTTCGAGAATAATCTTCTCGAGACAGTAGCCCAGGTCTATCTGGGAGCCTTTCACATCTTTAACCGCTCCCAGAATATAGAGACGGGCGCCCCTGATCATCCCGTAGGTGCCCAGACTTTTGGATTCCCCCGGGTCCACCGCGTCAAGATCCAGCAGCTTAAAGCGCACCGCGGTCCCAAAGGGGCCGGTGTCATGTTCCGTGAAGAGCTGCTGAATCCTGCTTCTGATCTCATCGCCGACCGGTCTCTGATCATCATAGGAGCGCACAGAATACCTTTTTTGAACCGTTTCCATTACGTTCATCATCAAACTCCCCTTATTAATCAATCCCTAAAACATGCCGACAGCTTCTTTCAATAAATTGGTTATTCTCCTGATCCATAATACCAGCAAACTCTTTATTAGCCAAGAGTTTGCGGAAGAATAATTTCTTCTTAATCCGGATGGCAGGGAGATTTATCTCCGGTCACTTTAGTTTCTGTTAATAGGTTTTATGCTTCTCGTGGTGACAGCACTGCCATTTGTAGCGGCAGCGCAAGAGACTGCGGCAATCATTGAACCTCTCGATTTTACACTGGATAGCAGCGATCCTCTTTACCCCGGCGAGTCAGGTGAAGGCTGGACCTGGGATGCGGCAGCAAAGACGCTTACTCTCTCCGGGATCAATCTTGACGTGGGCCTTAAGGAGGAGGAGTTTGCCATTCAGCTGCCCGACGGCGCCAAGATTGTTCTGGCGGAGGGCACAAACAACAGCATATCCAACAGCTACGGGATGGGCATTCTTTGCTGTGACGGCAGCCTGGAGGTTACCGGCGGCGGCAACCTCAGCCTTGACACCAACTTCCACGGGATCCGGGCTTACCGAAATCTGACCATCGATATGACCGGAAACCTGGGCATCACTGTTGGTGAGTATATGGGGCTGCGCGTCGGCAAACCTGGTGAAGGCGGCGATCTTGTCATCCGCAACTGCAATACCCTTTCGCTCCTAAGTGAAGACGATCAGTGCATCCGGGTTGACGGCGATGTCAGTATTAGCAATTGCGGCCAGGTCTCTGTTTCAGGCCTGGACTATAACGGCATTCGCAATTTTGGCGATGTTAACATCACCGGTTGCAGCCAGGTTTCCATATCGGGCTACTATAACGGCATCCGCTGCGCAGGCGATGTTGTGATCGCCAATTGCCCTGATATCCAGATAAGATCCATAGGCGAGCTTGACGAAGAAGATGAAGACAGAACAGATCTTAACGGTATCTACACCGACAGCGGCAGCGTGACCATCACCAACAGCGCCTTGACAGTGTACGGCGCCGCTTTCGGCATCGCTACCGGCCCGACCTGTGCTTCGGGGGTTCCCGGAGGCGACATCATCATCAATAACAGCTTCGTCAACGCCTCCTGCTCAGATTGGGGATATGCCGCCATATTTGCAGGAGATGACATTCCCTTTGGCGGCGAAGGCGAGCATGCCAGGATCCTGCTCAACGGATGTGCCATCACCGCGCCCGAAGGCGGCAGGGTGCTTGATGTAAATATTGAAATTGGTGAAGGGGTTGGCTGTCAATCCATTACCGGCCTTGCAGATATTACAGCCATAGATGAGCCAGAGCAAATGGCCAAAGATGTGACCATCAAGCCTCTTTACACTCTCACCTATGACGCCAACGGCGGCAGCGGCTCGATGACGGATGCAAACAGCCCCTACATTGCCGGGACCCAGGCAACAGTGCTGCCGTGCGCTTTCACCCCGCCGGCGGGCTATGTTTTCAGCAGCTGGAACACGGCGGCGGACGGCAGCGGCACAAGCTACGCTCCCGGCGCCGCCTTCGCTATTGCCGGCAACACGACGCTCTATGCGCAGTACACCGCCGGCACCTTCACCGTAACCTTCGATTCGCAGGGAGGCAGTGCGGTAGCTGCCGTTACGGTGCCTGCCAACGGCACGATTACGGCCCCCCCGGCCCCCACCCGTGCAGGCTACACCTTCGGGGGATGGTACAAAGATGCCGATTGTAAGAGTGCATGGGACTTCGCCGCTGACAGGGTGACTGGTAATATAACCCTTTACGCAAAGTGGATCCCTGAGGCTCAGCTGCCGGCCACTTTTGGGCAAAGCAATACACTAACGGCATCACTTCTGGCAATGTGCCTGCTTGGCGGGCTGCTCATGCTCGTTCTGCACAAGCGCCGCAAGGAATACGCCTAAGGACAGAAAGGTGACAGGGGGCACCCCCTGTCACCTTTTTCTCTTTTTCATGATGACAATACAGGCTTTCTACTAACTGCGCGATCTAACCGCCCGGTTTACCGGTTTAACCGGACGCTGCAACCGGCTTTCTGAGATTTCGTAAAAATCCGCTGTCACTTGATCAAAGGGATCATATCGCCATAGCCTTCTTTCTCCATCTCTTCCAGGGGAATAAAGCGCAGCGCGGCGCTGTTGATGCAGTAGCGCAGGCCGCCTTTATCCCTGGGGCCGTCGGGAAAAACGTGCCCCAGGTGAGAGTCGCCGGCCCGGCTGCGCACCTCCGTGCGGATCATCCCGTAGCTGCGGTCTTCTTTCTCCACGATGGCGCTGCGGTCAACAGGGCGGGTAAAGCTGGGCCAGCCGCATCCCGCATCGAACTTGTCCGTTGATAAAAAGAGGGGTTCGCCGGTAACGACATCCACGTAGATGCCGCGCTCATGATGATCCCAGTATTCGTTCTCAAAGGGCGGTTCGGTGGCGTTGAGCTGGGTCACCTGGAATTGTCTCCTGGAAAGAGATTTTTTCAGCTCTTCGGGCGGAGGCTTGCGGTATGCCCGGGTCGCTGCGGGCTTCTTCCTTTCAGGGAGGGCTGAGAGGTCAACATGGCAGTAGCCGCCGGGATTCTTCTCCAGGTAGTCCTGGTGATACTCTTCAGCCAGGTAGTAGTTCTCCAGCGGCAGCACCTCGGTAACCACCGGCTTTTGATATTTTTTCTGCTCTCCGGCGAGGACGGCGCGGGCTGTCTCCAGGTCGCCGGGGTCATTGGAGTAAATGCCGGTGCGGTACTGCGTGCCCACGTCGTTCCCCTGGCGGTTTTTGCTGGTGGGGTCAATGATCTTGAAAAAGTGTTTCAAGAGCTCCTGGAGGCTGATCCTGTCAGGATCGTAAGTAACCTGCACCGTTTCGGCGTGGCCGGTGGAAGCGATCTCCTCGTAGGAAGGATGGACGGTCCTGCCGTTGGCGTAGCCCACGGACGTGCGACGAACGCCCTCGAGGCGGGCGAAGTAAGCCTCGACGCCCCAGAAGCAGCCGCCGGCCAGCCAGATATCTCGCGGCCCCCCGGAATTTTCCTGCAGCCTGTCATCTGCTGTTGGCAATTCGTTTCACCTCAATTTCCTTTTTCGTTGATTGAGGAGTACCAAGAACCCCTAAGGAACTTTGAGAAAATCATCCTTTCCGCCAGGTTTATA
>JAAZHP010000154.1 GCA_012510625.1 Bacillota bacterium | reverse complement strand
GAAAATCTGTTACGATCTCGCGTGGTATGACATCCCCTTTCTTCAACTATTCCAAGTGCAAGGATGTCAATTAAACCGGTGTTTGCCTTCTCAGCAATGCAAGTACAGTGACTTTTATTTATTACAGCATCTTTATACTATAATTTCTGAAAAAATGCAATCATGGCTTAATAGACATTAGTGCCGATAATACGGGCTGCCCCTGTAGTCAATGCATGACAACAGGGATCGCTTCTGGTCAACCGAAAGGCTGCATAAAAAGAAGTCCCGGTGAATCCTTTAACTACATTCTGCATAAGAAAGGATTTTTTCCAGCACGGCCCCGGCAAGGCGGTTGATCTCGCCGAAGCGCATGCTGGGAATATAGTATGATTCCAATTCCCGGTGCACATCCCTGGCCCGGGCAATGAAATCTACGGCGGCGTCAAAAGTTTGCTGATAGAGCCCCCGGGCCAGATCGCGTTCTTTTTCCAGGCGCCTCCCGGGATTTTTTACAAATGCATCGGTTTCGATAACGCGGTCCTTTCCTGATGGCTCCAGGATATGCGGGGTCACGCTGTTGAGGACAGCTGTCTTAAGCTGGGGGATAATCACGTGGTCGATCTTAACGGGATCGAGGGCACAGTGGTAAACCTCCACGAAAAAGCTGCGCATGACGGCGGCGTCTCTGATCCGGGCAATCAACTCGTTTTTGCCGGTTCCGTCATCGCCGCTTATTATGTAGCGCTGGTAGCCGGGGCCGACAAGGGTGTCCAGGTAGCTAACCGGGCCGTCCGGAGTGATTGCCGTGGCAAAAAGATGGCGCTCCCGCCGCTCCGAACCGCTGCTATTGACCTTGCCCTGGAAAATTTCACCGATTACCTGCAGTGCAAGCCGGTCCAGCCCGGCAACATCGAGGCACCGGTTTTCCCGGTAGTAGTCTTCAATTTCGTCGAGAAAGAGTTTTGCTGAAGCCAGGTAGCGGTAAGCACGGCGGTAGAGGCGGGCGGTCTCCCGGTTTGACCTGAGAATAGCCTCGCGCCGGGCGATCACCTCCGCTTCGTCCCAAAAGTCGCCCAGGTTAACGATTTCATCTACTGCTCCTGGGTTTTTTGGATCTACCACGTGCGGCCTGGTTCCGTCAATACAGGCAATCTGCAGCTCTGGAAAGACGATTCCATCAAGAGAGGAGCTGTCCGCCGAGCAGCAGTGAAATTCGGCATCGCGGCCTTTTTTAATTAATTCCCGGGCAATATTTTGCATGAAGGTGGACTTGCCCACTCCCGGGCCTCCCTTGATTACAAAGATGCGGGTGGCGCTGTCCTCTATGATCTGGTCATAAAATGAATAAAATCCGTAGGCTGAATTGGACCCCGGAAACATTTTTCTAATCTTTCCGCGATGCATCGCCGGAAGGCCTCCTGCCTGGTTATTTCCCACCTTCTCTATATAGTATGAACCTGCAGAGCCGTAAGTTAAGAAATCTGCAAAATGTAGGGCCTGTCCCAAAGGATCATTGCCTTAGCACTCTAATGCTTCGCCAGGTTTGTAGAGGGCTGTCCTAAAAGATAAATGCATGGGGTAGGCTTTTAAAGTCCCCCTTTTCCAAAGGGGGATTTAGGGGGATTTGACCTTTTCCATTTTGCCAAACGCCGCCGGGGCTAAAAGATTTTTGAAATCCCCCCCGGCCCCCCTTTTGCAAAGGGGGGAGTTCACAGAAGCCCTTTTCCCAGGGGGGAATTCACAGAAGACTTTTCCCAGGGGGGGAATTCACAGAAGCCTTTTCCCAGGAGAAGGAGTTCACAGGACAGAAGCCCTATATAGCGAGCCTGAAAATCAGCCGGCAGCTTGTCTTTTCATGATCCGGCGGGTATGATCGAAAAAGCAGTAATGCGGTGAAAATAAATTCAAAAGTTGGTGGAGCAATCATGGATAAAATAGGAACCGGAGAATGGAAGCCCCGCAAATTCATTGAAGAGGCGGTGCGGCAGATCGGACGCACCGTGGGAGCCGGTGAGAAGGTAGTCTGCGCTCTCAGCGGCGGCCTTGATTCTACAGTAGTGGCTTTTTTACTGGACCTGGCCATCGGCGAGCGCTATGTTGCTATCTTTGTGGATCACGGAATGCTTCGCCAGGGGGAGCCGGAGGAGGTCGCTTCTCTCTTTAAAAAGCGCCTCCGGGGGCGGTTGATCCACGTTGACGCCAGGGAACGCTTCCTGAAAGCCCTGCGCGGCGTGACAGAACCTGAGGAGAAGCGCCGGATCATTGGGGCGGAGTTTATCAAGCTATTTAAAGAGAAAGCTCTCTCTTTGGGGGATATTTCTTACCTGGCCCAGGGGACTATCCTCTCCGATGTGGTGGAGAGCGGCGCCGGGCCTGGCGGGGCGGCGATCAAGGCTCACCACAATGTGGGGGGGCTGCCCGAAGAGCTGGGCTTTAAGCTGATTGAGCCGCTGCGGGATCTCTACAAGGACCAGGTGCGCCTGGTGGGCAAGGAGCTGGAATTGCCTGAAGCGATCTTGCAGCGCCAGCCTTTCCCGGGGCCGGGACTGGCGGTGCGGATCATCGGCGAGGTAACCGCCGGGAAGCTGGCCATTTTAAGGCAGGCTGACGCCATTTTCCGCGAAGAGATTGCCGCAGCAGGCCTGGGACAGCGGCTCTGGCAATATTTTGCCGTTCTCACCGGCATTCGCGCCGTGGGAATAAAAGAGAGGCGGCGCCATTACGGGGATGTGGTGGCCCTGCGCGCGGTAACCTCCACCGACGCCATGACCGCCGGCTGGGCCAGGCTGCCCGGGGATCTCCTGGAGAAGGTTTCACAGCGCATCACCGGAGAAATCCCCGCCGTATCCAGGGTGGTCTATGATATCACCTCCAAGCCCCCCGGGACAATCGAGTGGGAGTAATGATGTTATAACGCCGGTTTTGAGTGCTCTTCCAAGACCCGGGAAGTTTTCCGGGTAAAGATCATTAAGCGTAAATCAAAGAAAAAAGAATACAAAAAGGAGGTCCGGGTTGCCCCCGGGCCTCCTGCATTTTCTTCTGCAAATATAAGCGGCCTAATCTCCCCGCTCCTGCATCCGCTCGGTTTCGTCCAGCGAAGCGATATCAAGCCCGGGCATCGCTTCACCCAGACCTTTCGAGACTTTAAGGAGAACCGCGGGGTCGTCATAATGCGCCGTTGCCTGGACAATCGCTTCGGCCCGGGCCTGCGGGTTCTCCGATTTAAAAATGCCCGAGCCAACGAAAATCCCGTCGGCGCCCAGATGCATCATCAGGGCGGCATCGGCCGGCGTGGCGATACCGCCGGCGGCGTAATTGAGCACCGGCAGGCGGCCTTCTTTTTTAATCTGCCTGAGCAGCCCGGGCGAGGCCTTCATCTCCTTGGCCAGAACAGAAAGTTCATCGTCTGGGGCATGGATTACCCGGCGCAGTTCGTCCATGACCCTGCGCATATGGCGTACAGCCTCCACCACATTGCCGGTTCCCGGCTCGCCCTTGGTCCGCAGCATGGCGGCTCCTTCGGAGAGGCGGCGCAGCGCTTCGCCGAGGTCCCTGGCGCCGCAGACAAAGGGGACCTTGAAGGTATGCTTGTCAATATGATAGCGTTCGTCGGCCGGAGTGAGCACTTCGCTTTCGTCGATGAAATCAACTCCAAGCTCCTCCAGGATTCTGGCCTCCATGAAATGGCCTATGCGAACCTTGGCCATTACCGGTATGTTCACCGCTTCCATGATCCGGAGGACCAATTCCGGATCAGCCATCCGCGCTACCCCGCCGGAAGCCCGGATATCGGCCGGGACCCTTTCCAGGGCCATAACCGCGACAGCGCCCGCTTTTTCGGCGATTTTTGCCTGTTCCACCGTGGTTACATCCATGATCACGCCGCCGCGTTTAATCTGGGCCGGGCATTGTTTGATGCAGCTTTTATTTTGCTCCTTCATATCCCAGTCTCCTCCTACTTAATTATGTATTCATTTTACTCACCGGCGAACCGGCAGGCCCCTCGACGCGAGAAATGCCTTTATATCACCGATTGAATAGCGGTCCCGGTGCAGGATTGAGGCTGCCAGAACCGCGTCCGCTCCACCTTCGGTGAGCGCTTCGTAAAGGTGTTCCGGCTTGCCCGCTCCGCCGGAAGCGATCACCGGGACGGAAACAGCACCGGTAACCTTTTTAAGCAGGGCGAGGTCATATCCGGACAGGGTTCCATCCGCGTCTATCGAGGTGAGCAGGATTTCCCCGGCGCCCAGCAACTCCGCTTCACGGGCCCACCCGGCGGCATCCCGGCCGGTTGGATGGCGGCCGCCCCCGCTGTAAACTTCCCACCGCTTATTTGCTCTGGGAAGTTTCGAATTTGACCGGCAGGCGTCGATGGCCACTACAATACGGCTGCTTCCAAAAAGCTTGGCGCTTTCTTCAATAAAGGCGGGGCTTTCCAGGCCGGCGCTGCCGATTGACACTTTGTCTGCACCGCGCTGCAGCATCTCATCGATTGCTGCCGCGCTGTTGATGCCGCCCCCCACGGTGATGGGGATCCCGGCAGATGACGAGATTCTTTCAATCAATTCAAGAGTAACAGCGCGGCTTTTTGCGGTGGCGGCGATGTCGAGTAAAAATATCTCATCGGCCCCCTGACGGGCATACAAGGCGGCCAGCTCTACCGGATCACCGGCATCCCGCAAATCTAAAAACTGCACGCCTTTGACGACGCGGCCATCGCGCAGGTCCAGGCAGGGAATAATCCTGTAGTATCGCATCTAGCAGTTCTCGCTCCCGGCAGCGGTTGCTTGCAGAAATAAATATTAAGCAACTCGTGCGCCTTGATCTTACCAAAATTATAACAGCGCTGCAAGACTAGGTGAGACACAGGGATCGTGCCTATTTGTCCCACTTTATTGAGATGTGAAAGGTGAGAAGCTAGAAGTAAGAAATTCCCCGGAATTTATGGGACACCAGGGACGTACCTTTTTGTCCCATTTTGATAATATGAGTTTTGTCATCCTATCTCAATATTTTGCGGTGTATCCTTTAGGTATCTCTGTTTATCAGCCTTTTCCTCTTGAAACTGCGTAAGGGTGAGAGGGCTGTTCTTTAGTGTTATCGGTACCAGGGCGGGGTT
>JAAZHP010000153.1 GCA_012510625.1 Bacillota bacterium | reverse complement strand
GGGAGCATCATTCTAAATGAGGCCTTTGCGGATGGAATGACTTTTGCATGAACAGGGCTATTAAAGCCATGTCCCTGCATGGCATACAATGAAAAATAGCAAGGAGGCAAAAAGGGTGATCAAAAGAAAGTTTAAACCGGTTCGTTCACTGCTTGAATTCAGGGTATTGAGTGACCGGGATATTCAGCTAATTCACGAGGCGGCCCTCGAAGTAATGGAAGAGACGGGAGTGCGATTTCCCTCAAAGCTGGCTCTCGATGTTCTCGAGGAAGCCGGATGCGAGGTAAACCGTGAGACGATGGTGGCCAAGCTGCCCGCCACACTGGTGATGGAGGCGCTGCGCAAGGCGCCGGCCCAGTTCTTGCTGGCCGGGCGGGATCCCAAAGATGATATCTTCATTGACGGTTACACCTCCTATCTTTCCACCGACGGCTGCGCAGTTGATTTTTATGATCTCGAGACCGGAGAGCTGCGCCGCTCGCGAAAACAGGATATTACCGACGCCTGCAAGGTGGCCGACTTCTTGCCGGAAATCTCCTACATCTGGGGCCCGCCTGTAAGCGCCCAGGACGTTCCCGCCGTCACCCGCCCGCTCCATGAGATTGAGGCGAGCATGGACGGAACGACCATGCATATCCAGCCCGAGACGGTGATCTCGCGCGATATCGCCCGCTTTGCCCTGGAGATGGCCTCCGTTGCCGCCGGCGGCAAAGAGGCGCTGCGCCGCCGCCCGCTGTTCTCCTACATGCAGTGCGCCACCGACCCGCTGGGGCAGGATGGCGGCAGCCTGGAGGCTTCCATGATGGCCGCGGAATGGGGGATTCCCACAGGCTTTATGCCCATGCCCATGTCCTGTGCCACTGCGCCGGCCACCCTCGCCGGCAACCTGGTGGTCACCACTGTCGACGCAGTCAGCCCGCTCGTCTTAATGCAGCTGGTCAACCCGGGGACGCCGGTTTACTTTGCGGCGGCTCCTACGGCGATTGACCTGCAGACCGGCGGTTACACCGGCGGCGGTCCTGAAGACTTTCTCCTGGCAGCGGCATTCAGCGAGATTTGCCATTTCTACCAGATCCCGCTGGCCATGGGCGCCTTCGCCACTGGGGCCAAGGAGCCCGACTGGCAGGCGGCGGTGGACAACTGCTTTGCCGGGTTGATGCCGGTGCTGACCAAAACAGCAATCCTCAACGGCGCCGGGACCCTCAACGGCTCGAAAATCTTCTCGTTGCAGGGGCTGATCATGGATGCCGAAATCTACAGCATGATCGCCAAGGTGGCCGAGGGGATCGAGGTTAGCGATGAAACGCTGGCTGTAGATCTGATCAAGCAGGTCGGCCCGGGCGGCAACTACCTGGCGGCAAAGCATACCCGCAAGCACATGGGCCGGATCTGGCGGCCCACCGTTTATGACCGCAAGCCTTACGGGGCCTGGCTGGAGAGCGGCAAGAAGGGCGCCTTTGAAGAGGCTACCGAGGCGGCCCGCTGGATTCTTAAAAACCATGAAGTGGAGCCCCTTGATCCCAAGATCAAGGAAGAGTTTGCCAGAATTATCCGGGCGGCCGAAGTAGAGCTGTCCCGGTAAAGAAATGTGAAAGGGGGATATAAGCAAGATGGAAAAAGAGAAGCTTTTTGCCGAGATGAAACAGGCGGTGTCGGATGGGGAGATCGAGCTTGCTGAAGAGCTGGCCCGCAAGGCGCTCGAGGCAGATCTCAACCCCCTTGAAGCCATCGAGAACGGCTATGTTACCGGCATTAATGAGGTCGGGGCGAAATTTGAGGAGGGGCAGATCTTCCTGCCAGAGCTGATCGCCGCCGCCGAAGCGATGAAAGCTGCGCTCAATGTTCTGGAGCCCGCCCTGCAGCAGCGGGATATGTCCCGGTCAATCCTGGGCAAGGTTGTCATCGGGACGATGTATAATGATATTCATGACATCGGGAAAGATATGGTCGCATCCATGCTCATGGCAGCGGGATTTGAAGTGACCAATCTTGGCGTAAACGTGCCCTGCGATAAATTCATTAACAGCGTGAAAGAGCAGCAAGCCGATATCCTGGCGCTTTCTGCACTGCTGACCACGACCATGCCCGAGCAGAAGATCGTTATCGAGGCTCTCGAAAAAGAGGGGCTGCGCAGCGGGGTGAAAGTGCTGGTCGGCGGAGCCCCGGTAAGCCAGCAGTGGGCTTACGAGATCAAGGCAGATGGTTATGCCGAAAATGCCATCGAAGCGGTAAAAGTGGCCCGGCAGCTGGTGGGCAAGTAGCAATTACAAACATCTTCGAAGGAGGATCGGTTAATGGAGAAGTTTACCTTTAACGGGCAGCCAAAATTGAGGCTTCTTACAGATGAGCAGATCAAGCTAATCCATGAAAAAGCGCTCTATATCCTCGAGACTACCGGAGTCCGTTTTGAATCGGACGAAGCCCTGAAGATACTGAAAGACCATGGGGCGGATGTTGATTTTGACCGGAAAGTGGCCAAGTTCAAGCCGGAGATGGTTATTGACGCCATCAAGAAAGCGCCTTCGGGCGTAAAGCTCTATACCAGGGACGGTGAGCTGGCGGCTGACCTGAGCGGTAACAATGTCCATTTTGATCCTGTTTCCGCTCCCATCAAGATACTGGAATCTGACGGCAAGACGGCGCGTCAGTCCCTGGCTCAGGACCTGGCGAATATCTCTAAGGTTAACGACGCCCTGGATAATATAGCCCTGCAGTCAAGCGCCTGCGTTCTCTACGACGTTCCCAAGCTGATTGGAGACAGTTACCGCGTCTATATCATGCTGCAGAACTCTCCCAAGGCCATGATTACCGGCGGCTTCAGCGTGCACGGGGTCCCCTATATGCGCGACATGCTGGCGGCGGTGGTCGGCGGCTACGATGAACTGCGCGAAAAACCGGTGGCGGTATTCGATATCTGCCCCTCCCCGCCGCTGAAGTGGACTCATATCAGCTCGCAGAATATCATTGACTGCGCCCGCAACGGCCTGCCTCTGGAGACGGTCTCCATGCCCATGCCGGGCGCGGCTACGCCGGCCACACTGGCAGGATCGATTGTGGTCCATACCGCTGAAACGCTGAGCGGCGTGGTCCTGGCCCAGGTAATCAATCCGGGCACGCCGGTAATTTACGGCGGAGCGCCGGTCCACTTCGATATGCGCACCGGCACCACCCCGCTTTCAGCCATTGAAGCGACAATGATCGCGGCGGCCTATGCGCAGATGGGCAAATACTACGGCATGCCCACCCATACTTACGCCTGCCTCAGCGACTCCATGATCATCGATACCCAGGCCGGACTGGAGACCAGCATGAGCGGCATAGTAGCGCAGCTGGCCGGGATCAACGTCATTTCGGGGGTCGGCGGGCTGGAATTTGTCAGCACGGTGAGCCTGGAGAAACTGGTTATCGACAACGAAATCTGCGGCATGGCGCTGCGCCTTGATCGCGGAATCGAAACATCGGAGGAGACTCTTGCGGTTGAACTGATCCGCGAACTCGGTCCCGGCGGGGATTATCTCTCCACCGATCATACTTTTAGCTGGTTCAAGAAGGAGCCCTACATCCCTTCGTCAATCATCGAACGCCGTGACCGCAAAAACTGGGAAGCAGACGGAGCCAAGAGCGCCTTTGAAAAAGCGCAGGATAAGGTCAAG
Organism: Bacillota bacterium; assembly: GCA_012510625.1. GTDB lineage: Bacteria > Bacillota > Dethiobacteria > DTU022 > DTU022 > JAAZIN01. Next base: position 8,920 of record JAAZHP010000153.1, on the reverse strand, counting down.
GACATCCTGGCCAATCACCGGCCGGCGCCGCTGGATAAAGAGCGGGCCGACGAGCTGGATCGGGTTACGTTAAAGATCATGAAAGAGCTGGGGATTGACAGCCTGCCGCTGGGGCCGAAGTAGAATGATCATCTTGATGTATGACGAGGTTTATAATATGATTTAGCATATAAATAAAAGGAGGCGCTAATCTTCATGGCCAATCTGGAATTAGTTAAAAACAGCGTAATTGAAGGAAACGTTGCCGGAGCTGCTGCCGAGACAAAGGCCTGTCTGGAAAGCGGAATGGATCCCCTGGAGATCATCAACCAGGGTCTGGTTGCAGGCATGAACGTTGTCGGACCGCGCTTCAAGGCTGGAGAGATGTTCGTTCCCGAAGTGCTGATGTCAGCCAAGGCAATGCATGCGGGAATGGAGCTGGTGAAAGAGAAGCTGGTCGATTTCGAAATGCCCAGTGAGGGCAAGGTGGTCATCGGCACGGTTAAGGGCGACCTGCACGACATTGGCAAGAACCTTGTGGCGATCATGCTCGAGAGCAGCGGCTACGATGTGGTTAACCTGGGTGTAGATATTCCGCCGGAGAAGTTTGCCGAAGCGGTCAAGGAACATAATCCGCAAGTAGTCGGTCTCTCGGCATTGCTGACCACGACAATGCTGGCGATGAAAGAGACGATTGATTACCTGAAAGAGGAAGGCCTGCGCGATCAGGTGAAAGTAATCATCGGCGGCGCGCCGGTGACGGAAGACTTCTCCGTCGAGATTGGCGCCGACGGCTATGCGCCCGACGGAGGCTCGGCCGTAGAGCTGGTCAAGGGCCTTCTCGCTTAACTGCCGCTGCAGCAGGAGGTGACAGGGGACATTTCCCTGTCACCTTTTTTATATGTCGCGGATAACTTTTGTCACCTTTTCCGGTCTGTGCGGAACCCGGCAGGCCGGCCGGCTCAAAGGTTCCGTTGTTGATAATTACACTGCGGCTTGCGGTTAAACCGCAGGGCATGCTGCTAACGCAAGGTATTAAATACTAGGCGGGGGAAAAGATAAGATATTGCTGTACAAAAACTGAGAGGAGTAGAGAGCATTGACCGGAAAGCCGGATTCAGCGGACTCTTTTCCGGGAATCTCCGAGGTTAAAACGGTCATCAGAAATGCTCTTTATCCGGCGCCGGATCGCCTGGGGGAGATAATTGGCCGGCTGCTGGAGAACAGCGGCAAAATGCTGCGGCCCCGGCTGCTTCTGGCCTGCGCAGCCCTGGCGGGCTGCGGTAAAAAGCTTAAAAGTAATCTCCTTTTCGAATCCGCCGCCGCCGTGGAGCTGATCCATACCGCATCCCTGATCCACGACGACATTATAGATGAGGCAGCCAGCAGAAGGGGCCGGGAAACCCTTCACCTGAGCTGGGGCCCCGGCCGGGCCACTCACACCGGCGATCTCCTGCTGGCCCGCGCCTTTGCTCTATTAAGCCGCCCCGGCAGCAACAAAAATCTGCTGCTCCTGCTGGCGCGTACGGTAGCACACCTCTGCCGGGGAGAGATCTACCAGATGGACCAGCGATACTGCTGGGAGCTCACCGAACGTCAATATTATCAGATCAACTACTATAAAACAGCTCACTTTATGGCCGCATGCTGCGAGGCCGGCGGCTGGCTTGCCGGGGCTTCTTCTCCCTGCCGCCGCGCCCTGTGGCATTACGGCTTGAAATTGGGGCAGGCCTTCCAAATTGTTGACGATATTCTCGATTATACGGGCTGTCCTGATCGGCTGGGCAAGCCTGTGGGTAATGACCTGGAGCAGGGAAGGACCACCCTGCCGTTAATCCATCTTTTTGAAACCCAGAAATATTATTTGAAGATGGTCCGGATGCTGCCTGCCAATACAGCGCCGCCCCGGGAGCTGCAGAGGATACTTCGCGAAGCGGTTAAAATAAACGGCTCCCTCGACTATGCTATTGCCGCCGCCCGGAAAAAACAGGCCGAGGCTGTAAAGGCGCTGCTGCACTTGCCGGAGAGACCGGAGCGGCAAATGCTTGCCGATATTGCAGCGGCGTTGACCCGCCGCTTATCCGGAAGCCCGGACGACTGGCAGCCGGTTGATCCGGGGGTAAAATTATCTTAGAATGGTTGCAAGAAGAAATAACCATACCTTATAGTTGAAGAGGAGTGAAAAGATGTCTGAGATTGTGGCTATAAGTGAAGCAGAATTTGAAGATCGGGTGTTAAAAGAGCAGTTGCCGGTTCTGGTTGATTTTTGGGCTCCCTGGTGCGGCCCCTGCCGGATGCTTGCGCCCGTGCTGGACGAGCTGGCCGCGGAGTACGATGGGCAGTTGAAAATACTTAAGGTAAACGTGGATGAAAATCCCGGATTGGCAGAGCGTTTCGGGATCATGAGCATTCCCACAATGCTTCTTTTTAAAGAGGGCGAAGTGGTGGAAAGCCTTACCGGGGCCATTTCCAGGGAGGCCCTGGCAGGCAGGATCAATCCCCACCTGTAGGGGCGGGCTTCCATGCCCGCCTGAAACGGGATTCCATCACCGCCAGTGGCCACATTGGAGACCGGAAGTGGGAGGTCAGAGGCTGGAGGAGATTACTGAGCCCGGCCTTGATTGTAGCGGCATTTCCAAAAGTCATTTAAAACTTTCCAATTGTAGGGGCTGTCCTAAAAGTTCAGCCCCTTGCCGTTGCATGGCGCCACCCGCCTTTGAGATCCTTCGCTGCGCTAAGTATGACAAAATGCTGTTCCATATAGTCCGCTTATATTGCAATATGCTTTTCATTATTAACAATAACATATAAATTATTTAATTTACAAAAAGGAATTCAAGATAAAATAAAGAAGTTATTCATAAAAATTATTTGCAGGAGGCGTCGGCTCATGAAAGAATCCATATTCTCAGTGCCAGTAAAGGTTCGCTATTATGATACCGACCTCTCGCGTGCCGTCTTTTTTACCAATTATATAAAATGGTTTGATTCGATCGCTCTTCCCGACTTTACCGATGCCCTGGGCATCGATTGGCGGAGTTTGCTGGATCAGAACGTCGATGCGGTGATTGCGCACGTATCTTTTGATTACAAAGCGCCCTGTTATCTCGACGATGTTGTTGATATTCACATTACCGGTGTGGATATAGGGAAGACCAGCATGACAATCTACGGCGCTCTGTACAAAGAAAAAGCCCTGGTCGCCGAGGGGAAACTGGTTTATGTTTTTGTAGATTATACTACTCGCAAACCTGAGCCTATACCGCGATTTTTCAAGGAAAAAATTAACGCCCACATCCGGGATATAGAGAAAGAGGGATAGGGGAGAGTGGGAGAAGGGGGCGCGGGGCAGATTCCCGTGCCCCCTTCTAATTTTCAGTAAAAACTTAATTAAAGAATTTCCAGCCTGCGCAGGAGCAGGCAAAGACGGTAATACAGCCTGGCCTCGGTTCCTCCGGCGTGGATCAGCGAAGAGGCCTCCTTCTGCAAACCCAAAAGCTTCACCTTGGGATCGGATAGATATACCGCCAGCAATCCCCTCACAACAGAGCGGTGAAAGGAGGAGCGAGGCAGCCCGGCTGCGCCTTGCAGCGATCTTTGCAGGAAGAGATGCAGCCTATCAACCGCGGCCTTGGGAGAGGGGTAGCAGGAAACAAAGTTGTAATCTCCTTCCCGGCGGTCTTCCTCCTGATCAATCCAGTAATCGAGCAGGATATGGAGACCGCAAACCCAGGGAAAATAAACTTCAACCAGTTTCTTTGCATCTTCTATTGAGGTTTCAGCTGATGCGGCCAGTGCGCAGAGGGCGAAAACAGCCAGTGTGGAACCGCTGGCGGCGGCGTATTCCCAAAAGTGCAGCGGGGGGTTTGACGGCGCAGCTTTTTCCCTGAACCAGCGTTTTAACCGGCTGCCGCGCACCGCCGGGTTAAGATGCTTGTAAACCTGCAGGTCGTTATACAGTGAGATCAGCCTTAGGATCTCCTGCTCTACTACCGGGTAGGCAGGAAGCGAACCGATGCACTCCCGGCACTCTGAAACGAGCGCATCGAGGTATCCCCCGTCATTCTTGAGGGGATAAAAGCGGTAATAATCCCGTTTCCTGATGGGGCCGCGGGTCAGCGCCGCCGTCATGGCCTGGTGGAGACAGCGGAAAGCGGCTTCATCATAGACACCCCCGCGGTCGCAGAGATTATCCAGGTAATCGCTGATTGTCTGCAGCGCCACAATGAGAGAGACCAATTTCCTGGAATAGCGGGGGCTGAAATTGTAAAGGGCGAAGAAGCTTCCTCCCTGCGCATGAAATCGCTTCCGGGAGAGGCTGGCCAGGGCCTGCTGAAGAAGCGGCCAGTCGGCATAAACAGTAAGCCGCTGCTCCCAACGGCGAAGCTCCCGTGAGACCTGGGGGAGCACTCCGGTGAGAAAGCGGGTTAATATGAGTTCAGGAAAAAAACGTACTGCTTCGAGCAGCTGGCCCTGTCCTGATTCTTCAATCATGCGGATTCACTCTTCCATTGATTTTTTCGCCCACAAGCGGCTTTATTTCACAACCGAAAGAAAGAAGTAAATGGCCGCACCGGCAGTGATGCGGCCAATGAAAAAATCTTGCATAGTCCATTTTACTGTTCCGGTCTTTCTTCGTGCTCTTCGCTGCGGCCGGAACCACTGTCATCGATTTCCGGCGGCGAATCATCGCCCCCGAAAAATTCTGGCTTAGAGGCCATATTTTCGGTTTCTGAAACAGCCCCAATTTCACCGCGGACATAACGGAAGAAAACCCACTCTGCCACCCCGATTACGGCGGCAGTGGCCAAAACAGCGCCGGTGCCGATATCCTCGCGCACAAAAGGTCCCGCCAGCATCAGGATCACGGCGGCTACAATAAAATTGGCAATCGCGGTGGGCAGCGCGCCGAAACGGGGCAGCAGGTAGCGATCACCGACAAAATAGAGCACCAGGGTGACAACCAGGGCAATAACCAGGGAGCTGCCCATGGGTACTGCAGGGATGAGGAGATAGCTGAGAAAGATCATCGTAATCGCGGCGGTATAAATAAACTTAATTATCAACGGCCTGATATGTTCCAAGGGTTCACCCCCTTTCTTAATCAATACTTTTCCCTGGAAAAGCGGCAATCATGCACAAAATAACCAGTATTTTTCCGGCTTATCCGTCCACTATATATATTATTTTGCTTCAAGGCAGGATAAAAATGGCATATGTAGAATAATATTTGCACAATACCTTTGAAAGGGGTGTCCTCGCCATGTCCCGCGAAGAAATTGGCCGTGTCAGGCATTATTACAGCAAAATCTCTGTAGCCATAATCGAGCTGTCCGCTCCCGTGAATGTGGGGGAAAGGATTACCATAGTAGGACCTAAAACCGAATTCACCCAGGAGATCGGCTCCATGCAGGTAGAACATAAGAATATCACCTCGGCACAGCCGGGTGACCTCATTGGTTTGAAAGTAATTGACAAGGTCAGGGAAGGCGACCGCGTCTTCCGGCTTGTTGATTAAGGGGGAAGGAAAAAACAGGCATCAAATCCGTCAGTAGCACAGTTTTGCTTCTGGAAGCAGCAGATGCAGCGGTCCGGCATCTTCCATATTTCCGCTGCGGCGGGATTTATAATTCCTGCTCTAAAAGCCGGGGGAGGGGCGGGCTCTATTCAAACTTTGTTCCTGAAAAAAGGATTTATGCTTGTTGTAGCGAAAGTTTAACCTGTATGTTATTATATTCACAACATATTTAATCAGCAAAGGGCAGGTGTAAAGATCCATGTTAATTGTGGGAGAAAAGATCAATACAAGTCGGAAAGCAGTCAAAGAAGCAGTCACCGCAAAGGATGAGGCGTTCATCCGCCGGCTGGCTCGCCGGCAGCACGAAGCCGGGGCGCATTATATCGACGTGAACTGTGGCACTTTTGTCCATAATGAGCCCGAGCTGTTAAGCTGGCTGGTCCAGGTAGTCCAGGATGAACTTGGCGGCCTGCCTCTTTGCATCGACAGCCCCAACCCGGCCGCCGTGGAGGCGGCGCTTAAAGTGCATCAGGGCACGGCGATGCTGAACTCCATCACCGGAGAGAAGGAGCGTTACGATGCTCTCGAGCCGCTGGTGGTAAAGTACGGCTGCAAGATTGTCGTTCTTACCATGGACGATGAATCCGGCATCCCGCCGGACGCGGCTACCCGCTTTGAAATTGCCGCCAGGCTTATCGAAAGTCTGGCTGCCAAGGGAGTCAGCTATGATGATATCTATGTTGACCCTTTGATCCAGCCCATCAGTGTGGATAGCAAGAACGGGCTTTCTGCCGCGGAAACGATTCGCCTGGTGCGGGAGCGCTTCCCCGGGGTGCATTTCATCTGCGGGCTGAGCAATATCTCCTTCGGGCTGCCTGAAAGGAAGCTGCTCAACCAGGCTTACATGGTGGTCTGCACCACTTACGGTCTCGATGCGGTCATCCTTGACCCGGAAGACAAGAGAATGATGGCTCTTGTTTATGCCACCGAGGCGCTTCTGAACCGCGATCCATACTGCGCCAATTACTTGAAGGCTTACCGCAAGGGTATTCTGAAAGAGTAGACAGAAGTACGGGGGAAGCAGAAAAGCAAAGATGGTTGGCTCATTTGACGCCAGCCACCTTTTTTTACCGGTTGAGTCAAAGGGACGATGCGGGCGGGCGTGGAAGCCCGCCCCTACGGCTGCATGCAACAGGCTCTCGCGGAGACACGCAAGCCAGTGTCGGGCGGGGGCGGAATCCCGGCGGGCGGGCATGGAAGCCCGCCCCTACGTTTTTTGTCATTCTGGGCATCTTTTTTTGTCTAGGGGGATTTTGCTCGGCCCACCATATCTGTTATTGTTTGAGCGATGAAAGCAGCTGTTTTTTCAAGGGGGCCAGCTCGGAGGCCCGGGCTGCGGCAAGGCGATCCCGCTGCTCCTTCCACCAGGGAGAGCGCTCCAGGTTGACTCCGGCCAGGGCCGTGCCGCTGATACCTTCCTGATACAGGTGATCCAGAAGCTGCTCCCGGCATTGTCCTGATTCTGCCAGGCTTCGCATCTCCCGGACCTGTTCACGGTAACCGCGGCCAATCTCTTCAATTTTTTTGACCAGCCTCTCTTTTTCTCCGGGGCGGTAATGACGATAAGCAGCAACCGCTTCCTCGTAGCTGTTGAAATCCATTCCGGCTATGATCTTCTCCAAAAATATCCTGATTGCTGCTTCCCGGGCACCGGCAGGGTAGCGCCCGAATGTTTCGATAACTTTATCCAGCTTTGCCTCTTTTTTTACAAATGAGTCAGCCAGCAGCGATGAGGCTTTAATATAGGGCTCATCCTCCAATGCGGGCCCTGCTTTGGCAATTTCTATCATCTCTTCCAGGTTGGCGGTTCTTTCCATGGCCAGCTCCCGGGCCGATTTAATTTTACCCATTCTTTTCTTCACCCCGCTAGGTATGATATCATATTGTTAAAATTGATGCTATGGAGGAAATAATATGCGGCTAAGCGACCGATTTTATGCCTATTTCTGGCAGGGATACGGTAATAATTGCAACAGCTACATATACCGCGGGGAGAAAACAGTGCTCATCGATCCCGGCCATATCTTGAATGAAACCAGGGAAAGGTGTTTTGATATTCTAACCGGATCTATTTCCGGCGACGGGATCAAACTCGAAGAGATTGAAATCATATTATGCACGCACGGGCATCCCGATCATGTGGAAGCGGCGGGGTTGATCCGCGAACATAGCGGCGCCCGGCTGGCCATTCACCTCGAGGATGCCTTCTTTTTGGAAGGCCTGGAGCAGCGCCTTGCCGCTGCGGGCTTGTCGAAGGCGCCGCCGCTTGCGCCCGATTTCTACCTCCAGGAGGGCGAGTTGAACCTGGGCCTGCCGGAAAAGGCCGCCGACACCATACGGGTTCTGCATACCCCCGGCCACTCGCCGGGCTCGCTCTGCTTCTACTTCCCCGGGGAGAAAGCGCTTATCACCGGGGATACGGTTTTCGACAGCAGCATTGGACGCTCCGATCTCCCCGGCGGAGATTTTGCAGCCCTGGGCCGCAGCATCGCCTCCCTGGCCTGCCTGGACGAAGTAGAGCTTCTTCTGCCCGGTCACATGGGCCCGGTCAGGGGAGCGGAAAACATCCGCCGCAATTTCGACCTGGTGCAGCGCATGTTTTTCGGGTAAGCGCAGCTGCTTTCGGGATGCAAACTGCTTTTCTTCTTTTCAATTGAAGTGAGCTGCCCCACGGACAGCTCTACTTTTAACGCTCTCTATTTACATCCCTAGTGTCCCAAGCGGGACCTAAAAGTACGTCCCACGGTGTCCCCATACCCTAACCCTCTTTGGAAAAGGGGGGGAATTCGGGCGGGCGTGGAAGCCCGCCCCTACCTTTAAATGCCTTCCGCTATTTCGGAAGGCGTCTCTGCCTTATCCGGGATAAAAATTTTCCTTTGGAAAAAAATAAAGTTAAATAAAAGGCAGGCAAAAGGAGTCTGGGACAATGAACCGCTACGGTTATCTTTTCTGGGGTATTCTGGCCGGCATGATTGGAGCCCTGGCGGGCTCGCTAATCCTGTGGGGGGCATGGCAGCTCCCAACCCTGGGCCTTCTTTTAACCAGGGTCAGCCTGCTTTACGGTTTTGCCGCGCTGTTGATCCTCGGCGCTCTGGGCGGCCTGCTCTATGCCGCAGTTATCCGGGGGCGCCGGTTGAGACTTTATACTGCTGTCCTGGCCGGAACGATTCTCGGCCTTCTGCTCTGGATTGCCGGCCCGCTCCTGCTGGTTCCGGTGGTTCTGGGTTTTCCGCCTTTCACCGCCGGCCCTCTCGACAACTGGATGGCCCTGGTAGCTTTTGTTTTTTACGGGGTCATCGCTGCCCTGCTTTACAGCCGTCTCGGCGTGGCACAGTCCCCGGCACGGGTCTATTATGCCGCCGG
>JAAZHP010000014.1 GCA_012510625.1 Bacillota bacterium | reverse complement strand
CCCCCCCGGGGTAATCGAAGGAGGGCGTAGCCCGAGTGAGATTACCCCGGGGGCTGCTTCAAGGTATTTTCTTTCATCGTCTGTTCCAAGCGGTAAGATTCTTTGACGTTCATATTCAAAATGTGTGAACGAAAAGTAATCCGATCAATTAAAGCGGCAACCATGATTTCGTTTTCAAACAGACTCGTCCAGTTGGAGAATTCCAGATTGGTTGATATGATAATACTCGCCCTCTCCGATCGCTCCGATATCACTTGAAACAACATCTCTGATTGATGGCGGTTGAACGTTAGATAACTGAGCTCGTCAATGATCAGCAAGTCAACCTTGGCCAGGCTTTTTTCAAGTCTCGAAACCCGGTGGAACTGCACCGCCTCCGCCAGTTCGTTGGCCAGGTTGACCGCGGTATAGAACCGGACGTTAAATCCGCTGTAGCAGGCTTTCATCCCGAGCGCAATACTTATGTGGGTTTTTCCAGATCCTGGGTTGCCGATCATTACGACGTTCTGCCTTTTTTTTATGAAATCGCAGGCGGCAAGTTCCCAGATGAAGGACTCCGACACATGCTCCAGCCTGCTGTAATCAAATTCGTCTAAGGTCTTCATATACGGGAACCGGGCCTTTTTGATCCGGCGCCTCTGGCCTGCTTCCTGCTGCTGCAAAACCTCAACCTTCATCAGTTCGCACAAGAACTTGTCGTAGCCGTCTCCTGGGGAGAGTTGTCTCACCACTTGCTCATAATTGGGGAAGGTCGGCAGGCGAAGCTGTTTTGCATAAAGCTTGATGCTTTCTTTAACCGGGTTAATCTCAGCTGATTTGGCTTCGCTCACAGTGCCACCTCCCGGCACACCAAGGCGTCATACTTTTCAATCTGCGGCTTTGCTACGGGGATCTCTATTGCCGGGTGTATTTTCGCCGGCTCATTGGCCACCGGTATCAGATAGGCCCGCACTTGCTCTACCGATAGCTCTTGGTTCCCGATACGGCTGATGGCTTCTAGGACTTTGGCTTCACCGTAGTCAACACAGAGCCGGAGCAGTTTGACCATCTCTTTGGGACCGGACAGCCTACGGCCAGCCTCCAGCAGCCTGGTAGATATATTGTCCTTCACCGGCCTGGCGTTAAATACACTGCGGGGTCGGCTCTCGATTAGATCGAGGTAATGCTCGAGACGATAGTATGTTTTACCCTTTTCATAACAGCGGGGATACCGGGCGATCTCGTCACCGCGGTAAAACACGACAACCTCGCTGCCGTAGCCCTTGACGCTGACTTCTTTTCCGGCATATTTAATGGGCACGGAGTAGTTGTTTAAGTGAAATCTTACCGTCGAGTAATCGCCCACTTTTGCGGTGATGGTTCTGCTCGGATCAAAACGGTACGGGGGGAGCCTGGTCATCTTGGCCTGCGATACCAAAGCCATATCGCCGACCGGATGCTCCCTGCCTGAAATTGTATGTTTACGGTACTCCCGGCACCGGCGAAGTATCTCGATATTTAATTCATCAATTGTTTTAACCCTGGGTATGGGAACAAATATGTTGCGCCTTACCCAGCCCACAAGCCCCTCAACCAAGCCCTTTTCATGGGCGGCCGATATATTGCAAAAGTCGCAATGAAAGGCGTAGTGGGCCGCCAGAGCCTTGTAGCGATCTTGAACCTTCGCATAGGCGCCAAAGCCTTCTTTCACCGCCACTTTGGCGTTGTCAAAGATCACACGCTTCGTAACGCCTTTAAAAAACTCGAAACCTGCGATATGGGCTTCAAGAAAACTTTCTTCGTTCTGACGGTAAAATGCCATGCAGAATATATCGCCGCTGTAGCACTCCCGCATACAAAAGATATTCACTTTGGTTTTAACCCCGGCCAGGTAGACTGTGGCCTGTCCCCAATCAATTTGTACGGCTTCTCCGGGCTCAAAGGATAAGGGGATAAATACTTTTCTCTGTTTGTCTTTCAGCTTTGCCACAATCTCACGTACTGTTGATTCGCCGCCGGTAAAACCCTTCTCATTTACCAGACGGTCATAAATCCGCTTGGCCGTATGGGTCTGTTTCTTAATGTTTTCATCTTCGTCTTCGGAAAGGCAGGCTTTAATGAATTGTATAATCTCTTCGGTAATGACATAGCGCTGCCGGCCGCTTACCCCTTGCCGCTCCCAGGGCACTCGGGCTCCTTCGCAGTACTTTTTTACTGTGTTGCGCGATACGCCAAGCATTCTGGCAATCGCCCTTTGTGAATGCCCTTCATGCTCGTGCAGGTGCCGGATCTGTTCATAAATGTCCACTTCTATTGCCACCCTTTTTCCTCCCCGTATAGCCTTTTTCGTCTCTTCTGACTATACAGGTTGTTTTATTAGAAGTGGATCACTTTTTTCCTGGCGTTTCAATTAATTTTGGATCACTTTTATTGTAGCGTTTATAGGTGGATGAATTGATTAAATATACAACCAAAGAGGTGCGATTAAATGCTTAAAGAATTCAAGGAATTTGCAGTCAAAGGAAATGTAATTGATCTTGCAGTTGGTGTGATCATTGGCGGAGCTTTTGGCAAAATCGTTACATCTCTCGTTAATGACATACTGATGCCTGTTTTTGGCTTCATTTTAAGCGGGATAAATATAGCTGACTTAAAATTTGTCATCAAACCGGCCAGTGGCGATATCCCAGAGGTGGCCATCCTTTATGGTTCATTCATTCAAGCAATCGTAGATTTCTTTATCATTGCTTTTTCCATTTTCCTGTTTATTAAATTTCTTTCCCTTTGGAAAAAGAAAGAACAAGAAGTGCCCCCTGCTCCAGAGGAACCAAATCCCGAAGTCATGCTTCTTGAAGAGATTCGCGATTTATTGAAAACAAAACAGTGATTCGACCCCAAAAACTTAACGTTTTTGGTTGTCAGTAACACGCCAGCGCCTGACAAAAACCGAAACGGCGTCTGTCCGGGCGGAAAAAATGTTGAAAAGAAAGGGGGCTTGCCCCAGTTCTCT
>JAAZHP010000152.1 GCA_012510625.1 Bacillota bacterium | reverse complement strand
CATTCAGGCTGACCCCGAAACGCTGCGCGATTGAAAACATGGAATCACCCGCCACCACCGTGTAACGGCCCTGGAAACCGGAGGGGCAGGATGCAGGGACCCGGCCCTGCGGAGGAGCCGTGACATCCGGGACGCAGAGTACATCGCCCGGGAAGATTAAATTGGGATTGGTAATATGCGGGTTGGCGGCAATGAGGGCATCCAGGCTTACTCCAAAGCGCTGCGCAATAGAAAACATGGTATCGCCTGCCACCACCGTGTAACGGCCCTGGAATCCAGGCGGGCAGCTGGCCGGAACACGGCCTGTCGGCTGACCTGGCACGCAGAGCACATCGCAGGGGAAGATCAAATTGGGATTGGTAATCTGCGGGTTGGCGGCAATGAGAGCATCCAGGCTCACGCCGAAGCGCTGCGCTATGGAAAACATGGTATCACCCGCCACCACCGTGTAACGGCCCTGGAAACCGGGCGGACAGCTGGCCGGAACACGGCATGGAGGAGCCGCGCCGGGCACGCAGAGCACATCACCCGGGAAGATCAAATTGGGATTGGTAATCTGCGGGTTGGCGGCAATGAGAGCATCCAGGCTCACGCCAAAACGCTGCGCTATGGAAAACATCGTATCTCCCGCCACCACTGTGTAACGGCCCTGGAAACCGGGCGGACAGGAAGTAGGGACACGGCCTGTTACCTTTTCTTTACAGGGATAGAGATAAGCACAGGGGCACTTGGGGGCTCCACCACAAGTATAATGTCTCATGAATCAGTACCTCCTTTCAATATGGGATTGAATGAGAGAGGTATGCATCTTTTTGCAGCGCCTTCAGGCTGCCTCGCTCACTCGGTATATTATATGCGCGGATGCTTTAACGGTTAATGAATTGACTGGAAACAAAAAGTATGGCCCGGCTGTTTAAAACCGGGCCATACGGGATGATATCCGGCTGATACAGTTTTGTTTTTTATAGATAAAGCTTTCCGGTGGCGGTGATTTCCACCAGGCTATGAGAGAACGAAGCGCCGGCAAGTATTCCCCCGGAAATATCTAAAAAGACTTCAGTTACATCCGGGCCGCCCAATTGAATCGAGCCGCCCGCTTCCAGGTTTAACTTGATCTTGCCTTCAGGCAAGCCCCGGCGCCGCTCCAGTTCGCCCGAGCATATCAGCGCCGCCCCGAGGGCTACGCTGCCCGTGCCGCAGGCAGGTTCAAAATAGTTCTGGGGTATACAGTGCGGAAAGACCACTCGCAGATCTCCGGATCTTTCAGAATTCCAGTCGTAAAGAGTGAAATAGTAATCGCGCACGCCTGTTCTTTCCTGAAATTCCTTCTGGATTTCGCTTAACAGTTCCCTTGTCGGAGCATCCCAGTTCATGAAATCAGCGCCGGGGTAGACTCTCTTGACATTGTCCGCGTTGACCACCATAACCACTCCCACCTGGTAAAGCTCGACCCCCTGCAGCTTCCAGGGGCGCACCCCCCTGTCCAGGCATTCGTTCAGGAAAGCGCCCATATCGGTAATAGTGCGTTTAGCTTTGCCGCCCGCAGTGTGAATTTCCAGCCTGGCCGGACCGGCATCTGTTTCAATGATTACTTCGCTGACCGGTTCCTTTAACTTGATTCCGAAATTTTCCCCCAGATCTGTTTCTACCAGGGCTTTCCCCAGGACCTGGGTCATTCCTCCACAGGCGCTGATAAAGGAGGGCCGTGTCGGTTCACTGATTTTTACCCTCAAGTCGATGCCGCCGGCAGCAGAAGGATAGATGATGCCCGCTTCATGGCACCAGAGATAATTCTGCTCCAATGCCTTTACCGACAACTCCAGTTCTCTCCCCACCGGCAGTTGTTCGCCGTAAAGAAGGGCAATCGTATTGCCGCCCATATGACCTTTTATGACATCGAGGATCACCCGGTTCTCCCCTCCCTCTATCTTCTTTTGCCCGGGAGATATTGACCGGCTTCCCGATCCACCATCACCGTCACTCTGGGATGGGCCTGCAGCAGCGATGCCGGCACCATTGTGGTAATAGGTCCTTTGACGGTGTCCCTAATTGCCTCCGCTTTATTTGAACCCGCAGCCAGGAGCAGTATCCGCCGCGCCTTCATGATCGTCCCCATACCCATGGTCAGCGCCCAGCAGGGAACGTCTTCAGCTTTTTCAAAGAAACGGCTGTTGGCGGCAATGGTTTCCCCGGAAAGCTGCACCAGGTGGGTCTCCGCGTGCAACACTTCCCCGGGTTCATTAAACCCGATATGGCCGTTGACGCCGATCCCCAGCACCTGTAAATCGATCCCGCCGGCCTCCCTGATTTTCTGTTCGTAGCGGCGGCACTCGGCAGACGCATCTTCGGGATTCCCGTCCGGGATATGGGCTCTTCCGGAAGGAATCCCCGCAGGCTCCCAAAAGTTCCGGCGCATGTAATAGTTGTAGCTTTGCGGATCCTCTTTTTTGATCCGGTAATACTCGTCCAGGTTGAATGTGGTAACCTTGCTTAAATCGAGAAGACCCTGCTGCGCCATCCTTACCAGTTCGCGGTAAAGACCCAGCGGTGTGGAACCGGTGGCCAGTCCGAGCACCGCCGCCGGATTTGCCCGGACAACTTTGGCAACCAGGCCGGCCGCGTGTTCGCTTAAAGATTGGTAATCACGCAGTATCAATACTTTTATCGGGATCACCTTCCTGCTTTCTGTGAGCCAAT
>JAAZHP010000151.1 GCA_012510625.1 Bacillota bacterium | reverse complement strand
TCATTAAATTGAATAAAGCCATGGATTGGGTCCCTTATCTCATACAGCTTATGCATGGATCACCTCGGATATTTAGGACAACCTTGCTTCTATTGTATTTTTTCTATCGGCATTACAGACTCTTACAACATTTACGATAAATTCACAAGATATCACTGCACAAAAATTTTGACATTACAAATTATCGCAAAAATAGCCTGCTTTTCCGAATCCAGTTTTGGCTAGCGAATATGCTTCGCCACAATAGAGGCTGCTGCTCCGAATCCTTTTACTCTTTTGATTTATCTTCCCGGTCGGCGCGGGTTATTAAGACGCTGAGCAGGGCTTGCCAGTGACTGGCCTGCTCCATGGCGTGGCGGTATAGAAAGGAATCAGTTTTATATTCTCCCTCGAGAAAATTGACCAGGTGAACCGGTTCTGAAGTGTCTTCTGCCGATAGAATATCCCGGTAGGGAACAACCCTGGTCTTAACCCTGTCACCACAATGCTTTAGCAAGTAAATATTATTGCCGCTATCATCTACGGCAATGGCCGTATTGCCGCTGTCATCCAGGTACGATTGTGACACTATAAAACCGGCCAGATTGCTTAACGCTTCCGCCAAGGCTTTTCTTTTCTGGGAGGTGTTGTAGACTGTCCCAACAGTAATGCCAATTGCTATAATGAAAAAAATTAAGATAAACCATAACAAGCTGCATCACCCTAATTTAATATAATTCTTTCCGAACTTCGGAATAACAAGCAAAAAGGTTAACGTTTTAAAAGGAGACTACAATTAACAGCATGGCGAGCATACTATCCTAAATTGAGTAGAGTGCTAATGCCGGAGGGGCAGCTCTTGTATTTAGCCTCCTCGGACTAGCCCTCTCCCACCAGGGGAGAGGGCTTTTTTTGATAGCTAGGCATGGTATGGCGCTTAAGCCTTCGGAAGACGCTTGTGAGCTATGATAAAGCCGATGCCGGCCAGTATTGCCGTCAGCGCACCGATGGCAGCAGCTATGCCAATATCCCCAAACATCATTGAAGCCATGAAAATGCCCGCACATCCCAGTATCAGAAGAAGAATGGCAATTACCAGCATTATTTAGGCCTCCTTCCCTTCTATTTAGTCCCGGTGTTTAATGTTCAAATGTCACCTTTATCCAGTTGGAATCGAAGATGGTGTCCCAGCTGTTCATGTCAAAGATGTGGAATTTAAATTCCAGCTCATCTATCCGGGTGATACCGTTGTCACTCAAGTCGGTTTCGAGAAATGTAATGGTGTCGTATGCTTTTTTCCCGGCCAGCACGTCGCAGGAGAAAATGGGCTCGATCATGAATCCGTTCACAGACATGTCTCTGATCTGGATGGTGGCATCCGTATTGCTGTTGTTCTCAATGTAGACGTAGATATCCGCACCCCAGAAGCTTTCTTCGCTGTCGATATATTTGATTACAATTTTAAAGCCGTTCTGGTCAAGCGCCAGATATCCGCTGTCGTCGTATTCCTGGGTAGATGACTCAGCTGCTGAGGTAGTAATTACAATCGGTTCTGAATCAAAAATCGTATCCCAAGACTCGGCATCGAATACATGAAATTTAAACTCTATCTCCCGGATAATCTCTATCCCTGCTGCCTCAAGCTCAGATGACATGAAGGTGATCTCATCGTGGGCCTGTTTCCCGGCTGTCACATCGCAGGAAAAGATGTAGTCCACCATGATGCCGTTAATCGCCAGGTCCCGCACCTGGATGGTCACGGAGTCGTCACGATTGTTTGCCACATGAACTTTCAGAGACGGCCCCCAGATTCCATCCAAGGCCAGCGACTTGACTGTGATTTTTATCCCGTCACGATCCATAACCACCTGCTCATCTACTGTAACCGGGGATGATTTGCCATTCGTTTCGATATTGCTTACATTCCTGTTTTCTTTTGCAGCGTCATCCCCCGGCGCACAGGACAGGGATAAAAACATACAGAGGCATAAAAGAATCACTAAACAAAATCTCTTCATAATCAATTCCTCCTTGACAAAATGCTTGAGTGATGCCTGCGGCAGCCCCTTGCGGGTAAAGTAGCAGAGGAGCTGCTCAATGATCTATCTCTTCCAAAACATCGGGGTAAACGATGGCCTGGATAAGCTCTCCCGTGGCTGCGTCTTCGATGTTGATGGTCACCTTGATGTTTTCGGCCTTGACACCGTCAAAGAGCTGGTAGTACATGGCCAAGAAGCCCAAGCCGAAGATGGCGAAGTGGTCAAGGCTGTTTTCAAAGACTTCCCTCTCCACCACCATGGTAATGGCGGTTAAATCCCGGTTGCACCTGACGTCACTTATGGAGATGAAATCGCCGCCGCATTTGAGGTCTTCAACGGCCCGGTTGAAGTCTTCCCGCAGCTCCTGCATCACCTGCCTGTGGACGGACCGGGACATCTTGTAGGTAACCGACCCGTCGCTGTTTATGACCACTTCCTTAATCCCTTTTTCCTTGGCCTCTTTGGTTAAGGTTTCGGCATCCTCCAGCTCAACCATTGAAGCCGGCAGGGTGACGGTTACATCAAAAAGCCCTTTTTCAACGTCTATGGTTTCGCCGGAGGCCTGGGGATCAGTGTCCTTCCCTCCAGACGGTCCAGGATCACCGCATCCAGGCAGCAGCAGTAAACATGAAATAATTAGAATAATCGCGAGCCGCTTCATCTTTAAACACCTTCTTTGGATATTGATATTTATAAGTGCTCCCAACTCCGAGATCCTGAGCAGAAAACGGACCCACTGACATATGACAGGGGCGATAACCAGCATCATCATCATCATAATGTTGCGGGCAAAAGACCGGGTTCGCCTTCAGGATGAGAAGGGCAGGAGCCGGGATTTGTCCTCAGGTTGACAAAATAGGGAGCCCGTGGAAATATCATAGCAAATTGTTGTGACATGATAATGTCACACGCAAGCATATTGTAGAATTTTATCGTTAGTTAGAAGAGAATGAACAATCTGGTG
>JAAZHP010000150.1 GCA_012510625.1 Bacillota bacterium | reverse complement strand
CGCCTTTTCATTTTTAAAAGCCCCTGTCTTTCTCTTTACCTCCGGCCGTCCGGTGCTATGTCAAAGGCCTATTGTTTTTTTCACTTCCGGGCGGCCTTTTTAAATTTGAACACTTGCAGCACAACCATTCCGACCGCCAGCAAAAGGAGGGCAAGGCCAATCCATTTATTAGCGGAAACCATAAGAATAATGGCCACAAAGACTAAGACCACGGCTGCAACAATAGTTTTGACCAGCCCCACACCGCTTGTGACCACTCCGGCGGTTTTTAAACCTTTTTCCAGTTTTTCAGAATCAAATTGATCGGGGATCAAATCTCGGGTCATGATTGGGCATCCTCCCCACTTAATAAATAAGATTATAACACCTGCCAGGAACAAAAAACTATTCTTGTGCCGGTTACCCCCTTGTCAATATTATAGTGGCAAACATAGTCATGTCGCCGCTCATACAAACAACGGTACAGACACCTTTAAATGGGCATATTCGTTTAAAAAAATATTCCTTTAAATATTAAATATTCCTGCTTAAAGCTGGGATAATTTAAAAATCACAGCCATCCCAAGCCGTTGCAAGGGTCGGCAAACTCCTGCAATAGTCAAGACCTGTAAGAGACTATTTGTCAATACACCATTATACCGGACACTACTTGTATTGGAGTTTCCTTTAATTTTTTAGTTCTGCTGTATGCGGTAGGTATTGAACCACGCGGCAAGTCTACGGGCGTTTGTGACTGGCAGGGAGCCTGTGAATGTTTATAAAGCAGGAACTTCGGAATATTTGTAGTATAACAAAAAAATATTAGAACTTTTTAACGTATAACATGGCTTGAAAATATTCACAGAGAGGACCGGGATGAGGATTGAAGAAGAACCGGAAGGGCGATCCGCGCATCATCCGCATCGAGCTGACTCCGGTATTTGTTCCCTTTCACGGCTATGTGCGGGAAGCGATGCGCGCCGCCGGGGGGCTGGGGATGGCCATACCGGCGGAAGAGGACTGGCTCGGCGGCGATTTCGTTGTCTGCCGGCTGACGGCCGAGGACGGCAGCACCGGCCTCGGCGAGGTGTTTGTCTGGCTGCCCGAAACGGGTGTCTCTCCAGGCCAGGTCATTCTCGTGATCAAGGAAGCCCTGGGGAAGTATCTCCTGGGCGAGAGCCCCTTTAATATCGAGCGGATCCGCCACCGCATGGAGATCAATGTGGCCCGCAACGAGGTGGCCAAGGGGCTGCTTGATATGGCCTGCTACGACCTGATGGGCCGCATCGCCGGCCGGCCGGCCTGCGATTTCATGGGCGGGCGCACCGTGGAACGGGTGCCCCTCGCCGCCCTGGTGCCGCTCGGCGAGCCCGCGCGCATGGCCGAGCTGGCCCGTTTTTTTTACACCGACGGCATCCGCACTTTCAGGCTGAAGCTGGGCGGCGACATCGCCGCGGACGTGGAGATCCTGAAAGAGATGCGCCGGGCCCTAGGCGGCGAGGCCAGGCTGCGCGTGGACTACAACCAGGCCTGCCGCAGCGCGGCGCATGCCGTGCGGGCGATCAAGGCCATCGAGCCCTTTGGGATCGAGTTCGTGGAGCAGCCGCTGCCTCTCTATAACTACCTGGAAATGGCGGAGGTGCAAAAACGGGTGGATACGCCGCTGATGGCCCACGAGGACTGCTTCTCACTGCAGGATATCGTCACTTTGATCGAGTTGAAAGCGGTCGGCGTTGTCGGCCTCAACCCGGAAAGGCCCGGGGGCATCACCGCCGCCTTGCGCGCCCTGGACTACGCGGCGCGGCGGGGGCTGGGCGCGGTGCTGCACAACCAGCCCCTGGGGATCAATTCCGCCGCCGTGCTCCACCTGGCCGCGGCCAGGCACCACCAGCTCGGTTACGCCACGGAGCTTTTCGGACACGTGATGCTCGAAGACGACCTCATCACCGCGCCGATCGATTACAGCGGCGGCGCGGCCGCCGTGCCTGCAGGGCCCGGCTGGGGGGTCGAGCTGGACGAGGCGGCGCTGCAAAAGTATGCCACGGGTCCGGCGACCGTGCTCGGTCCGGCTTAAACGAAGGAGGCGGTGTTACCGTTGAGCGGGAAGAAACAGCTTTCCCTCTTTGAAGCGGCGGCGATCATCGCCGGGCTGGGTGTGGGCGGGGGCGTCATGGCCGTCCCCTACCTGGCTTCCTTAAGCGGCTTTCTCAATTTTGTCTGGGTGATGCTGCTGGCCTATCTGGTCAGCGCCGTTTTGCACCTGATGATTGCCGAGATCGTCATCCGCGACGGCCGGGGAAACCAGCTCGTGGAGGTGCTGGGCAAGTATCTCTTTACCGGCCTACCGGGATTGCGCAGGGTTTTTATCTGGATTTTTTTCGCCCTGATCGTGATCAGCTTTTACGCCCTGCTGGCCGGTTACATCGTCGGCGCCGGCGAGATCCTGGTCGAGCTGGCCGGCTTGCCCCTGTGGGCGGCGGAGCTGGTCTTCTACGGCGTGGCTGCGGGTGTAGTTTTCTTCGGCCTGAAAGCCCTCGGGCTCAGTGAAAAGTACACCATCGTTGCCGCCGCTGTGATCCTGGCCGTGCTCGCCGGGGGTTCCCTTTTCAGCGCCGGCGGTTCTCTTTCCCTCTACCTGGGCGTGGGCAAGGAAACCATGGCCCTCTACGGCATGGTCATGTTTTGCTTCGCCAGCTTCTTCTCCATCCCCCAGGCGCGGGAAGGTCTCTCCTGGAACACCGCTCTGATGCCCCGGGCGGTGCTGCTCGGGCTGGGGATCAATTTTTTGTTTACCTTCACCGTCACGCTCGTGGCCATGCTCGTCTCTACCGAGGTTACCGAAGTGGCCATTATCGGCTGGGGCCGCGCCGTCGGGGAGTGGGCCTCCCTGGGCGGCTCCGTCTTTATTTTCCTGGCCATCCTCACCAGCTACTGGGCCACCTCCTATGCCCTGGCGCGGGTGATCGAGGAGCGGCTGGGGTTCGAGTACCGCGTCTCCTGGCTGGCCGCCACCCTGCCCACGCTGCTGCTGGCCCTGCCCGGTTTGACCGGCTTCCTCGGGTTTATGCGCCTGGCCGGCGGCGCCATCGCCGTGCTCGTGGCCTTGCTGGTGATCCCCGCGCTGCGAGCCAGCCGGGCGGCCGTTCCGGAATCGTCTTTCACGCTGGGCCGCTGGGGCGGAGCGGGGGTCCAGGCAGCGATTATTTTCGCCTACATCCTGATGGCAGCGGGTTCCCTGGTTCCGCTTTAATCCTGCGGAGCGCCCGCCGCGAAGAGAGAGGAGAAGTAAGATGTCCGCTCCGGAACAGCTCTACTACGGCGGGGAGATCTACACCGTCGACGAGAAACAACCCACCGCTGAAGCGCTGGCGGTAAAAGACGGTATTATCGCCGCCGTGGGCACCCTGGCGGAGTGCCGGGCGGCGCTGGGCCGGGATTTTGAAGCGATCGACCTGGCGGGACGCGCCATGCTGCCCGGTTTCATCGATACCCACCTTCACCCCACCCTGATGGTTTTCTACGACCTGAACCTCAACCTGAGCGGCGTGCGCTCCACCGGCGAGCTGCAGGAGAAGCTGAAGCGGCGGGCCGGGGAGGAACAGGGAGATGACTGGATTGTCGGGCTGCAGCTGGACGACCGGGCCTTGCGCGAAGGCGTCCCGCCGGCGCGCGGCGCCCTGGACGAGGCCTGCCCCGGGCGGCCCGTGATTATCGTCACCTACGACGGGCACCGCGTCCTGGCCAATAGCAGGGCCATCGAGGCGGCGGGTATCACCGCGGACACGCCGGACCCGGCGGGAGGCCGGATCGAGCGGGAGCCGGACGGCCGCCCCGCGGGGATATTTCATGAAAGCGCCGCGCAGCTGCTGTTAAGCCGGGTCCCGCTGCCTGGGCTGGAAAAGCTTTTCGCGGGCGCGGAAGCCACCTTTGCCGGCCTGGCCGCACGGGGTATCACCTCCGCCGGGGTGGTCCTGCAGACGGACGGGGAAGGTCCGGCCGGCGACAGCGGCGCCTACGACCTGCCCTTTTTGCAGATGGCGCTGGAACAGATACCGGTCAACCTTTACTGCCTTTTGATTGCCCGCGATTTGGCCGCGGTAACAGCGGCCCGCCAGTCCGGGCTTCACCGGACGGAAAGCGGCGCCGCGCGGCGCATCGGCGCGGTGAAGCTGTTTTGCGACGGCACCCTCCAGGCCGGCACCGCGTTCATGTCCTCTCCCTATGCCGACCATCCCGGCAACAGCGGCTTCATGGTCCTGGACGAGGCGGAGCTTTACCGCCGCATGGCGGCGGCGCACGCGGAGGGGCTGCAGCTTGCCGTCCATGCCATCGGCGACGCCGCCGTCCGGGTCTGCGTGAAGCTTTACTCGCGCCTGTTAAAGAAGTTCCCGAAGGAAGATCACCGCCACCGCCTCGAGCATGCCTCCGTCCTTAACCCGGCCCTGATCAGGGATATTGCCCGGCTGGGCCTGGTCGTTTCCTCCCAGCCGCTCTTTATTCACGCCGAGAAACACTGGCTTGCCGCGCGCCTCGGCCCGGAGCGGGTCCGGTGGACTTACCCCTACCGGGCCCTGGTGGAAGCGGGGGTCAAGGTTGCCGGCGCCTCGGACGCCCCGATCTGCTCCCCGGATGTGCTGCACGCCCTGCAGTGCTGCGTGACCCGGGAAGGTTTTGAACCCCGGCAGTCGCTCTCCGCCGCCCAGGCGGTGCGCCTGTTTACCCTTGACGCCGCTTACGCGCAGTTCGAGGAACGGGAGAAGGGGAGCCTCAGCGCCGGGAAGAGGGCCGACCTGGTCATCCTCAGCGCCAATCCCGTCACCGTGCCCCCCGGCCGGATCCGCTCCATCCGCGTCCTGCGCACCGTCTGCGGCGGCCGGACCATATTCCAATCTTGAGCCGGCCTCAATTCTGAAAAACACTCCATTGTTTGCACTATTTAATCGGCAAATCTTCCTATAGCGGCAAAACCGGAGGTTAACGTTTGTGAGCCAGGGGACAGCGACTTTGACTTACGTTTGAATAATATAAAAAAAAGCGTCCCGGTTATAGAGAACAGCTAATACCACAGAATTGGCATATATATGGTAAAATAAATGGGTGTAACACTATATAGAATATTTATCTAATGATAACCGCCACAGCTGCACATAAGAGCCTGCCACAAACGAAGGAGCGTGATCAAGATGTGGTTTGCTGAAAGAGCGTCTGCCATAATCGGCGCCTGCATGGGAGGCGGGGTAGGTTTAATGGGAGCCGCGCTGGGGATATTTGCAGCTACTTGCGGCCTGAAAGAAAAAAATATAAAAAGCTGCTCCTGGCAGCCCTGGGATTCCTTATTCCAATCGGGGCAATTCTTTTGGCAGTTGGCTTGTATGCTGTTTCCGTTAAGCAGCCCTATCACGTGTGGTACCCCTTTACATTGATCGGGGCAATCCTGGTTCTGGTGTGTGTCCCCAATTACTTTGTGATTAAAAAAATTATTGCCAATGCGGAGTTGAGAGAAATGGACACCCCGGATATGCACAACAGGCCATAAGAGAAGCCTGGCGCTCCGCTATCCCCTTGGCAGTACCTGCGCCTGGGTTATGATGGTATGATGGCGGCAGCTACTAAGTTCGTTACGGTGGTTGATATGTGGCTTGACTCACTTTTTCCGGGAAGGGAGGTTGGAAATAGTGACAGAAGTCTATAGTTTTTCAGAAGAACAGGCAAGAAAGTCGGGGGTATTAACAAATAGTATCCTCATTCACAATTTCCTGCTGTTAACCTTTATGCTATTGGGGACAATGGTTATCTATGTAATAATTTGTGACATCTGGCTTGATAAGACCCTTTATATTATTAGTGAAATAAAAATCAATTTGATATTATTCCATCTAATACTGATGGGGATTTCCATGGCCATATGGTCAGTTGGATTTATCGCATCCACTTCTGTATTAAAAGCAAGACTTCAATTCTGGTGTATCAATGAAAAGGGCAAGCTGGTAAGGGGAAGATATGGCGTAGATACTAAAATGAGTCCTTCACGATTAGCGAAGACCGGGGCGGCAACAAAGATATTAGATAATAATCCTATAGTTAATTATAATGCTTTGGGGCTTGCAGATGTCTATGAAGCAGTAGATTTTTTAGCAAACAGGGATAATGTAATGGCAATCATAACATACCCCGAGCGACATCCGGTAGATTTTTTAGAAATTGAGAGTTTCCGTATTAAAAGAATTGGCAAGAAGAAAATCACCATAAGCGCAGATTATTTCTACAAGGGTAAATTACGCCGCAATAAAAAGATGACCATTTACAACATGTATAATGACATGAAAGATCTCGCCAAATATTTTGTGATGAACCAGTAAGGTGGTTTTAATGAACATTCCAGGGATCATCTTAAAATGAATAATGAATTGTTAAGAGTATTCAGCACTAATGAAGAGACTGACCTAAAGAAAGCAGGCAAAAGGATTAAATATGCGGGGCTGGCGCTTTCTGTTGCCCTTTTGGCCGGCAGCTTTTACTGTACCATAACTGTTTCAGCGTCAAAAGCCGTTAATTTTCAAGAGGTTCTTGATGAGTACAGCAATAAATACTCTGAATATGGATTTGTTGCTGATATCGGTGAAACATCGGGCTCAATAAGTTTAACCCGGGAAGAAGCCGGCAATCTTCCTCTCTCCAAAATAGAGCTCAATGTTATGCTTGATGGTTCATTGAAAAATATAAAGTATAGCCTCTTCTATTCACCGGAAAAGGATGCTGAAGATATTTATAATGAAGCCAATGCTTTGTTTAAAATAGTTGGCGAGTCCCTGGCAAAAGAGAAAACCCTGGATGAAATTGCCTTAGTACAGTCAGGAGAATTGGCAAATGCGTCATTTAAAACTTCAAGACCCAAATATTACCTGATGATGACATCGGAAAAATTTCAGGATAGCGACGAAAGGTTTATCTACTTTTACTATTATTCCTGGCAGAGGGAATGAGTCAAAGGGACGGTGATTAAACCCTGTCTTCATATTATGATAGTCATGGCAGCACATGTATAGATATTGGACTGGCGCCCCTAACTTGCCTGGCAGAACGGTGATAAGGAAACGGTGTTTTTTAGAGTGACTGTGGGAGGCTGATTCTTGTGTTTAATCAAAAATCAAAACTGAAAAGCCTTCTGTTCCTCTGTTTGGCCGGTGTTATATCCGTTGCTTTGGTGGCGGGAAGCCTGGCTGGTTGTACTGCAACGGAAAACGGCCAGGCTGCTGAAAACGGCCAGATCGGCGAAGATGTTTTAACAGGTCTGATTGCTGAAGCAAAAGAGGCCCTGGCTGAAGAATACTGGAGCCTGGCGGGGCAGCGCCTTGCGGAGGCGGCGGCTCTGCCGGAGTCAGAAGAAAATCCCTTTATGGAGGCCATCGCAAAATGTAATGCCATCGCCGCACAGGTCGATATAATCGACGCCCTGCAAAAGGGGCGCGTTGTCACCGCCGAACAGGTGCTAAGCGACCTGGAAGAGCTGGCAGAGCTGTGCCCGCCGGACCCGGCTGGCGCAATTTTGGAGCAGGAGCCGCGGGAGCTGTACAGCTGGTTTTTAACCTTATGGGAGTGGCGGGTAAAATTATTAAATTTTCCTTCAGACAAGTATTTTGGAGAGCTGGTCCTTGAAGAAGGCTTTAATGAGATTTTTTCCCTATCAGAAAAATACCTCGCCCGGCCGGTTACTTCATTTCCCTTCAATCAATGGGATGCGGAAGGTGCTGTTTTTTATTACGCCGCCATCGGAAGCCCGGGACTGGGTTTAAGTGACGGGGATTTCTATTGTCACAGCCCCGGCCTGGTCGACGCCGCTTTCAATGGGAACAGCGTAAAAATTACTCTCGAGGCAAAAGAAAAGATCGAGGTTAATACCGGGGATGTTCTCGAACCGGGCCGCTACCAGCTGGTTTACGCGATTCATTTCCAGGATGACGGCAGCTTCAGGGTAGGGGATTGCGAGATTTTAGACCTGCAGACAGGTGAAATTCTAGCCGAAGTCGATATTGCTTACTTTTAGCACCGGGTTATAAAAAGAGCGCCTCCCGCTTTTTTGAGAAGTCGATATGCGGTGATCCTTTGCCTTGCCCACGATGCAAAAAACATATGCCGAAGACGCCTTCCTTTCTTTGAGATGTAAGGCCCCCATTGTGGTCATTAATTAATAACGGCGCTGAATAAAATTGAGCGGGTCTCGGAATAACTAGTTAAGGCACATATATTATTTTGCAGAAAACAAGGTGAAAAGCATGAAAGCATCAGGGATAGTTGATATGGCGTCGGATGTAGTGAAATCGGCGGTGAGCAGGCAAGATGAAATAACGGTGGTTGAAGCTGGAAATATGTGGAATAAACTGTTGGCCAGGTATGATTCTATTGAAAACATACTGGTCTTAATGAACTACGTTAAAGACGAGGATTTGCGAAAGGAAACGCAAATCGTTCTTAAAAAAATTAGACAGCAGTCAGAGCAACTGGCAAAGTTGATGGCTGAATACTCGGTATCGACAATACCGCGGCCCGCTTCGGAAATTAAAATTTCGGTGGGCGAACCGTCATTCACGGACAGGTATATTTTCGCCAGGATATTTCAAAACATTAAGTGGTTGCTGCCGGTCCATATAGTTTCCTTTATACAAAGCACTTCTCCAAAAGTAAGAAAGATGTTTAAAGGATTTTTACTGGAAGAAATGGATATGTATGATCGGCTTCGAGATTTTGGCTTGAAAAAAAACTGGCTGCAGTCTTACCCTGAGTACGAAGGTGGGGAAAACAAATCACAGGAAAAACCTTCGATCAT
>JAAZHP010000149.1 GCA_012510625.1 Bacillota bacterium | reverse complement strand
TTACAGCGAAGCCGGCCTGGAGCCGGCCCTGTGGCCGACCTTAAGCGACGAGTCCGGCTACTGGCCCAACGAGCGAAATGCCGCCGAGTTTTTCGATTATGTGCGCCGGATTTTTGAATGGGCGGAAGAGGAAAAGCTGAGTATCCCCTGGCTGGTGGTGGACCTGGAGACCCCGCTCTACCAGTGGCAGGAGATCGGCGCGGCGAAGGGCTTGAAAAAAGCGCGGACGGCCTTGCGGGTGTTCCGCTCCAACCGCAACCGGGAGCGGTTTGCGGAAGCGGCGCAGATCTACCGGGAGCTGCAGGCTTTCGTCAACAGCCGCGGCTGCCGCACCCTGGTGCCGGTGCTTCCCTTCATTGAGCTGGACCTGCAGGACCAGGCAACCAAGCTGCAGGACTACCTGGAAACCCCGGTCACCCCCATCCAGTGGGACGTGGTCACGGTGATGCAGTACAACTCTCTCTTCTCCGGCATGTCCAAGGGCCTGCTGAAGCTCGAGGAGGCCCCCTACTACCTCTACTTGCTCTGCCGGAACATGAAAGAACACTTCGGCGGCCGCGCAGCCCTCTCCGTGGGCCTGACCTCTACGGGCAAGCTGGGAGACGAGCCCTACTACAGGCACCCTGAAGAGATGCTGCCCGATATCTCCGCCGGGCTGGCCGCCGGCATAGACGACATCGCCGTCTTCTGCCTCGAGGGAATTCTCAAGCATGCCCGCCCGGAATCCTGGTTCGAGATGATCCGCGGCGCCGCTCCCGCCGTCCCCCCGCGTTCCCACAGGGTAGAGCGGCTCCGGAAGCTGGGCCGCATGCTCTACCGGCTGGCCAGGTAAGAGGCGCAGAATGCTGCCCCTTTGTATATCGAGATGACGGTCTCTCTGATATTTTACCGCTTGTATTGTCTTTCAAAGCCTTCTTTGTATTTTACGTTTTACTAGTAGCCGGGGTAGCGGGCCAACCATGCATCGTCATCCCGGTAGCGGGTGAGCAGGTCATCCGCCAGCTCTATGAGGACCTCTTTCAACTCCAGCTGCTCCACCCAGCCGCCAGGAATCCCGCTCAATCCCAGGCAGGCTCCCAAAATGTTACCGGCAATGGCCCCGGTGCTGTCGCTGTCGCCGTCGTGGTTCACGGCGGCAATGAGCGCCTTCCTGAAATCGTCCCGGTACTTCAGCGCGCAGTAAACAGCTATGGCCAGCGCCTCTTCGCCGGTCCAGCCCTCGCCGAGCCGGGCGATGGCCTCCGTATCGGCCAGGCTGCCCTCCCGCGCAAGTTCTGCCGCCCGGGCCAGAACGGCGCTGCACTCCTCGTGATTCTCGTAGCCCGCCAGCTCCGACATGGTCTCTTCTACAGCGCTCTCCAGCTCCTGGCCCTCTATGAGCAATGCCACCAGGTAGGCCAGGGCCCCGGCGGAAAGGTAGCCCGAAGGATGGCCGTGGGTCAGGGCGGCAATCTCCGCCCCAATGCGGAAAGAGTCTTCTTTCCGGCAGAACAGCCCCACCGGCGCCACCCGCATCACCCCGCCGCAGCCCTTGCTGTTGTTGATGGGCGCTTCCATGCTGCCCTGCCGGCCGCTCAGGAGGGCGGATATGCAGCTTCTCCCGGGAGCCCGCAGGGCGTGGAGCTCTTTTACTCCCAGCAGCCAGCCGTCGTAGACCCATTCATAATCTTTATTCCGGGGATATCCCTGGGTCAGCAGCCAGCGCTGGTAAGCGAAAAAGACCACCGAAGGTATGTGGCAGATCCCCTTGTTTCTCCCCCTGGTTTCCGCCCGGAGAAGCCCCTCCGCGGTAAAGACGGTCATCTGGGTATCGTCCGTGATCTCGGCTTTGCCGGAAGGCGCCGGCTGCAGATCCCGGATGCCGCCCTCGCCATAGCGCCGCACAATCTCGCCAAGCTTCATGAATTCCACGGGCCAGCCCAGGGCGTCGCCGACGGCGCCCCCCACGAGGCATCCCCTGAAGTGCTCCTTGTCCCTTTTCATGCATCGCCCTCCCCATTCTCTTTTAAACCAACTACAACCTGAAGCTTGCCCATAAAACTAACCTGCATGACAACTCCCAAAAACCGGTTCGGGCTGGGCGGGCATGGAAGCCCGCCCCTACATCAAACCTGCAGGGGCAGCCCTTGTGTCGACTCTTGGCGCCCTCCCGCCACTTACAATTTGTTGTTTACTAAAGTCTTGGCTATAATGTCATGCAAGGCCTGCACTTGGTAAATGCCGCCATCAGGAAGCCTATTATCTTTTTTCTTATCACTTTCGCCAAAAAATAG
>JAAZHP010000148.1 GCA_012510625.1 Bacillota bacterium | reverse complement strand
GCCAGGCCGGCGGCATAGTGCCCTCCGAAATAGAGAGTGAAAGCAACTATGCTGATCAGCCCGAAAACACCGAAGCCGGCGGTAAAGATTTCCACCACCAGGCAGGTAATTCCGGCAATGAGCAGGATCGTAGCCACAACGGGGTGGGTAATCCAACCCACTATCCGGTCAACAAGACGAGGGCGGTAG
The DNA here is from genome assembly GCA_012510625.1 of Bacillota bacterium. Lineage (GTDB taxonomy): Bacteria > Bacillota > Dethiobacteria > DTU022 > DTU022 > JAAZIN01. Next base: position 18,405 of record JAAZHP010000148.1, on the reverse strand, counting down.
GAAATCATCTCAGACTGTGAAAAGCCGATCCGGTCGAGAAGAGCGCCGCGGTTCTCCACCGTGCCTTCGCTGTAACCAAGCGCCAGCGCCTCTTCTTCGGTCAGCGTTAACAAGACCCCCTTCTCTACCACCCCTTCAATGGCGATCTCTCTGCGAACCATGGCTGCAGCCAGCTGCGGGTCGCGCCCGCGGCGCCCGGCCACTGCGCGCATATCGGCCTCCCAGGCGGAGAGGGACTTTTCATCGACCTCTCCTCCCCCCAGCAAGCCCGGCTCCGCCGCTCCCAGCGTGCTTCCCGGAGCCATATATATTTCATCCGCAGCCAGGGCCAGGTAGGCGCCGGCAGAGAGGGCCCGCGGCCGGACATAGGCATAAACGGGACCGGAAAAGTCATCGAGCAGTTTCTTGATGTTATGCGCCGCTTTTAGATAACCGCCGGGCGTATCCAGCTCCAGGATCACCGCGGCGGCGCCTTCCTCTTCAGCCCGGTTCAGCGCATGATCGATGTAATTTTCCATACCCGAATCGATGACTCCTTCAATCGCCAGCAAAGCCAGCTTCGCCGGGCTGTCCGGCGAGGCATACCCAATGCCGCCTCCGGAAATTAGAAGCAGGCCGGCAGCAAATAGAATTGCCCGGACCAGGTTCAGTCTCCTTTCAAGCATAATTAAACTCACCCCTCCGGTAAAAAGACCCGGTTTGGGTCCAACAACCGGGTCTTCAAGTAATCCTGCTTCATCTCCTACTTATTTTTCTGCGCGGGTCAGCACTGGAAAGGGGTGGCGGCACCGCCCGCAAACCGGCGCGCCATCCAGGATAAACTCAGCGGTAGCGCCGTTTCCGCGCCGCCTCCGCTTTTTTCTTGCGGCGCACACTGGGTTTTTCATAATGCGCCCGGCGGCGCACTTCCGTCAGAATTCCGGTCCGTGCACACTGCTTTTTAAACCTTCTTAGGGCTCTGTCAAGGGATTCATTCTTCCCCACTCTGACTTCAGCCACGATCTTCCCCCCTCTCCGCGCGAACCGTCGCCGAAAAAAAACCGGAGACAGCAGCAACAGCTGCTAAACGCCCCGTCCTTCGGCGATAGCAGGCGATAACGCTTTTCCTCCCAGGAGGTGCAGATGCAGGTGATAAACCAGCTGTCCGCCTTCTTTGCCGCAATTTATTACTAGCCGGTAACCGGACTGGTCCAGGTTGAAAGCGCGGGCCAGGTCATTGGCTACACTGATCAGCCGCCCCATGAGCATGGTATCACCGGCTTCAAGGTCTGCCAGGGTAGGAATATGTCTGCGCGGGACAATCAGCAGGTGCACCGGAGCCGCCGGATAGATATCTTTGAAGGCTAGGATCTCCTCGTCCTCGTAGACTATCTCCGCTTCGCTCTCCTTCTTAATAATGCGGCAAAAAATACAATCAGCAGTCATTGCAGTCCTCCTGCTGTTTAATTTGAAAATCCTTTGCCATTATAGCACAGCATTATCTCCTTGAGAAGCAAGTGGCGGTTCATTCAATACTCTTTTGCATTTTATAGTTCAATATCCGCGTTCTTTTTACCTTTTTCCAATTGAAATTTTTTGCCCCGGGCGCCGCCTTGCACAGTTTTACTTAACTGGGCTATAATTGAATCAAGTTCTTACCGGGGAAAGAGGTGCGCTCCTGCAATGGAGCATACTTTTTCTGTAGAAGAGGCGCTCGAACGCAATGATGTCATCTTTATAGATGTGCGCTCACCCGCGGAGTTTAGCCAGACGTCTATCCCCGGCGCAGTGAATATTCCCCTGTTCGATGATGCCGGGCGTGAGCAAATCGGGCTGATGTACCACCGCGAAGGAGAGAGGGCCGCCCGGCGGGCCGCCCTGGAGCTGGTGGCGCCCAGGCTGCCGGAGCTTGTCGACGCGGTCACCGCCGCCGCAGGCGAGAAGAAGCCCCTGCTCTACTGCTGGCGGGGGGGGCTGCGCAGCCGCAGCCTGCAGCTGATTCTTAACCTGGCCGGCATTCCGGCCTGGCGCCTGCAGGGAGGCTATCGCGCTTACCGCCGCCTGGTCCACCGGCGGCTTCAAAACTATCCGCTGAAAAGCAAGCTGGCCGTACTCCACGGCTTGACCGGCGCCGGGAAAACAGCCGTGATCAGGGAGCTGCTCCGCTGCGGCCACCCGGCAATTGATCTGGAAGAACTGGCCCGCCACCGGGGATCGGTTTTTGGCGCCATCGGCCTGGACGAGCAGCCTTCGCAGAAAGATTTCGAAGCCCGCTTGCTGCAGCAGCTCGACCGCTTCAATGGAGTTCCCTATATCGTGATCGAGGGCGAAGGCCGCCGCATTGGTAAAATCCACCTGCCCGCCTGGCTGGCTGCGGCCATGGACGAAGGCGAACACATTTTGCTGACCGCGCCGCTGGAAGAGCGGGTCCGCAGAATTGTTGATGAATACCTCCCGGCGCAGCCCACCGCCCGGGACCTGGCCGGGATCCGGGAGGCAATTCTCTCCCTGCAAAGCCGGCTTGGCCGCGCCAGGGTGGAGCAGCTGCTGGAGAACCTTGCCGCCGCCCGCTACGAGGCCGTCGCCTTATCACTATGCCGCGATTACTACGACCGGCTCTATAAAGATACTCGCCCGGATACAACTCCTTTTACTGCGGTGATGGAGAACGATTCTGTCGAAGAAACGGCGCGGCGGCTGGCGGCCATGCTCATGCCTGAAAAGGCTCTATCAATACCATAGAAAGAAGAAAGAGGTGCAAACCGGTGAACCCTTACGACGCCGCCCATATTCTCGCCAAGGCGCTGCGGGAATCCTCTGAATTCAAGGGGTATAAAGAAGCCCAGGAGCTGCTGGCGAAAGACAGCACGGCACGGGATATGCTGGTTGATTTCCGCAAGGAGCAGTTCCGGCTGGAGAAGCAGCAGCTGGCCGGGCTGGAGGTAGCCCCGAAGCAGCAGGAGAAGCTGAATAAACTTTACGAGGTCCTGAACCTGAATTTAACGGTGAAGCGTTTCATGGATGCCGAATTCCGCTTCAGCAGGCTGCTCGCGGATGTCCAAAAAATCATCAGCGAGGCTGCCGGAGAGATCCTGGACCTCGATTTGCTGAAGCAATTCAGCACGGCTCTTGAAGATGAAAATGATGAAAAATAAGCCTGAACCGGCGCCGGCCCGCCGCTTCGATGCCCTGCTCATCGATCTCGACGGAACCCTGCTCAAGCTGGACCTGCTCCGGTTCATCCCGGCCTATATGAAAGCGCTGGCGGCATACTTCTCCTCCCATCTCCCGCCGGAGAAGTTTACCGCACACCTGCTTGCAACCATAAAAGTAATGATGGAAAGCGATGATCCCGGCCGGACCAACGAGGCCGTCTTCTACGAAGATTTCTGCCGCCGCCTGGGGGTGGCGCGCGAGGAGATTGACCCGCTCATCGAGGAATTCTACCGGGATGAGTTTCCCCGCCTCCGCTCCTGGGGCGCACCCCGGCCTCATGCCCGGAAGGTGCTGAAGGCGGCTCGGCGGCAGGGCCTGAAGCTGGTGCTGGCCACGCAGCCGGTCTTCCCCCGCAGCGCCGTTGTCGAAAGGCTCTCCTGGGGAGGGCTCTCCGCCGCATCATTTGATCTTATTACCAGCTTGGAAAACATGCATTACTGCAAGCCCCGCCCCGAATATTACTGCGAAATTGCCCGAATGATTGAAATACCCCCGGAACGCTGCCTCATGGCCGGCAACGACACCGTGGAGGACATCAGCGCCGCCAGGGCCGGCATGGCTACTTTTCTCGTTGAAGGAGAGGTCATCGACCGCGGTGAGGCCGCTCCATCCTTTGATTACCGGGGCACGCTGGCGGAACTGGCTGCCTTGATCGAAGCGGATTTCAAGACGGCGAGCCTTTAATCGCCTGCTGATTCTCCATCCTGCACCGAAGATTCCGCCGAGTCCACGCCGTTTTGAGCCTCGCCATCTTCACCCGGTATGAGAATCTCGTGGAGGATCCGGTCGTTATCATCCAAGAAAAGCCAGCGGGCCTGCTCCCCGATCTTCTCCCGCTCCACGGTGACGAGGTGATAACTGTTCGGCTGCTCGGCAACCTTAACCTGGACCTGGATTATGCCGTCCTCCTGGGGAAACACCTGCACACTTTTAATTTCGCCGTTCACTGCGCTGATGGCGTACTCGTAAGCAGGATTGAACGGGTAATCGGGCAAAGTCGCATGTTCCTGTTCCAAACCGGACCAGGCTTCAGCAGAGCTAATCACCTCGAATGAGGTGGGAACGCTGATCTCACCCTGGTCGGCAGTGACAAAAGCAATGGCGTTTTTCAGTTCATCTTCGGGAGCCACCACCGGATATTCACGAAAGAAATTGTCATAGATCGAGAGGCTTACCAGGAGGACCAGCAGAAACAAAAGGGGCAGCAGGCGTTTTGCCTCAATGACAAGAAAGCGGTGCATCAGAAAGCTCTCCCCTTCCCTTAAGGGACTTTACCATATTTTTATGCACCGCTTCTTCGTTTATGTCTGCCGTATAGGGTCACCCCAAAGAAATTGGCCCTCTTCTTTTTCGATTTTTGCGGTTACCGCCTTCCCCGGCCAGCCGCGCCCTCTCCCGTCGAGCGCCACCCTGGTACGCAGGTAGTGGGGCGTTAAGCCCTCTCCGAAATCATAAGGGCTGACCTTTTCAATAAGGACCTCCTGCAGCGAGCCGATAAATTTCCGGCGAAAGGAGGCGGCCATCTTTTTCCCCAGCTCAATCATCTCGCGGCTGCGCCGCTCCTTAACCGCGCTCTCAACCTGGCCGGGGAATTCCGCCGCCGGCGTTCCGGGGCGGGGGGAATAGGCAAAAACATGGAGCCGGCTGAAGTTTACACTCCGGACAAAGGAAAGGCTGCGCCGGTGATGCTCTTCTTTCTCCCCGGGAAAACCGACCATGACATCGGCGCTGATGGCCAGGTCGCTTTTCAGCTCCCGCAGCCACCGGACCAGGTAAAGATATTCCTCGGGAGTGTATGGACGGTTCATCAGTTTGAGGATTTCTCCATCACCGCTTTGGAGAGGGATATGCAAGTGCGGGCAAATCTTCTCTGAAGAGATAATCCGCTCCACCAGCTCCCCGGTAATATCGGAGGGTTCTATGGAGCTAAGGCGGAGGCGCAGCAGGCCCGGTATTCGCTCAAGTTCATCCAGGAGCGCCCCCAGGGTAACCTGCTCCAGGTCGGCGCCGTAAAGGCCCAAATGAATTCCCGTCAAGACAATCTCCCGGTAGCCGCTCTCAACCATGGCCTGGGCGCGCGCTACCGCCTCTTCGATAGGCAGGCTGCGCAGCGGTCCCCGCACCGTGGGAATGATGCAGTATGTACATCCCTGGTTGCATCCTTCCTGTATTTTAAGAAAACCCCGCGTCCGGCCGCGGCGCCGCGCCGGCGGGAGCATCTCAAAAGAGCCCCGGGCGCCGTAAGGCCGGACCAGCCCGCGGGGGGATCGGTCCTGCTCGAGCGAGGCCACGATCTGGGGCAGATTTTCCCGGCCGTGCGTACCGATGACCAGGTCCGCCTGTTCCAACGCTTCTACTTCTTCCGGAAACCCCTGCGCATAGCACCCCGTGGCCACGATGATCGCCTCCGGGGCGCGCCGCCTGGCGCGGCGGATAGCCTTGCGCGACTTGTGATCGCTCAAGCCGGTGACTGTACAGGTGTTGATTACATATACGTCGGCCGGACGGCTAAAATCGGTTACGCTGTAGCCCGCTTTTTCAAAAAGGGCCTGCAGCGCCTCGGTTTCACAAAAATTGACTTTGCAGCCAAGGGTATAAAAGGCCACTTTTTTCTTTTTTATCTTGAGCCCACCCCCAGATCGCCCCATGCAGCCTGGATCAGGCCTACGGTTACCGCGGCGGCTGTCTCCGTGCGCAATATGCGCGGTCCCAGGTGGAAAGTGCGGGCCCCGGCGGCAGTCAGCGCCTCTATTTCCCGCATGCCGAAGCCTCCTTCAGGGCCGATAAAGATATAAACAGCCTCTTTCGCCGGAAGAGGTTGTTTCAACAGGCTTTCCAGGCCGCATTCTTTCTCTTCCTCCCAGGGGACCAGCGCTTCCCGCCCTTCCAGCAGGGACAGCGCCCCGTTAAAATCATGCACCGGGAAAACTTCGGGAAGAAAAGCCCGGCGGCACTGCGCCGCCGCCGCCCGGGCCACTTTCCGCCAGCGTTTCAAGCGATTCGCTTCGCGGGATTCGTCAAGGCGGGGAATGCTCCGCTCCGTGACAATGGGAACAATCCGCTGCACCCCCAGCTCCGTTGCCTGGCGGATGATCAGATCCATCTTCTCTCCCTTGGCCAACCCCTGGAGGAGGACAATCCGCAGGGGCGATTCAGCGGCCGGCAGGGGATCGCCAAGCCGGATGAAAGCGGCTTGCTGGCCGATGGATTCGATAATTCCTTTGAACGCCGCACCCCGGCCGTCGGCGACAGCGACGACGCTGTTTTCCCGCAGCCGGAGAACCCGGTAGGCATGATTCAGATCGTCCGGATCTAGTTCAATTAACCGGCCCGCCGCCAGGGACGAACCTTCTTTGAAGAAATAATGCATCTGCACTCCTTGCCCGGCTTAATGGCTGCCGCCGAAAGCATCTTTCATCCGGTCAAAGAAACCTTTGCCTTTTTCTTCCGAAGGGCTCAGCTGCGCCAGCTCCTTTAAGAGCTCCCTTTCTCTCGCTGTAAGCCGTTTCGGAACCACCACTTTTACTGTTACCCTCAGGTCCCCTTTGCCCAGGCCATGGAGGCGAGGCATCCCCTTGCCCCTGAGCCGGAATACCGTGCCGGGCTGCGTTCCTTCTGGGATCTTCATCGTCACCGTCCCGTCCAGGGTCGGCACTTCCACCTCGGTACCCAGGGCCGCCATGGCCATCTGCAGGGGCAGCTCGTAAATCAGGTCATCCCTTTCCCGCCTGAAAAGCTTGTGCCGGCGAATGCTGATAACAACATAAAGATCGCCCGGCGGGCCGCCGCGCAGCCCCGCTTCACCTTCGCCCTGTATGCGCAGGCGGGTCCCATGGGCCACCCCGGGCGGTATTTTAACCTCGATAGTCCGCTCGCGGACAACCCGGCCCTGGCCGCGGCAAGCCGGACAGGGCTCTTTCACGATAGTACCCCTCCCGGAGCAGTTGAGACAGGTCTGGATGTTAATCATGCGGCCAAAGAGAGTGTCGCGGGTGACCTGCTGCTGACCGCTGCCGCCGCAGGCGGGGCAGGTCTCTGGTTTGGTCCCGGGACGGGACCGGCTGCCCCGGCATTCGGGGCAGATTTCGGAGCGGGAGACCCGGATCTCCTTTGTTCCGCCTTGAAAAGCATCCTCCAGGGTGATCTCAAGATCGTAGCGCAGGTGCTGCCCCTGCTCCGGGCCGGGCGGGCGGCGCCGTCCAAAGCCGCCCAGCCCGCCGAATAAGTCTTCAAAGATGCTTTCAAAGCCGCCAAAACCTTCGAAACCCCCGCCGGCTCCGGGGCCAAATCCGGGATCGTGCCCGAAGTGATCATAGCGCTCCCGCTTCTGGGGGTCAGAGAGGACCTCGTAAGCTTCGTTGATCTCCTTGAATTTCTCTTCGGCGCGGGGGTCATCCTTGTTGAAATCAGGGTGATACTTTCGCGCCAGCCTGCGGTAGGCTTTTTTTATCTCCTCGGTGGAAGCGTTACGATCTATTCCCAGGACTTCGTAATAATCCCTTTTGTTTTCCGCCATCTAATTTTTCATCCTCCGGGCGCCTGACATTTAAAATCCCCCCCGGCCCCCCTTTTTGAAAAGGGGGGAGTCCGTGCATCCCCGGCGCCAGGCTGCAGAAGCGGCTTGTGCGGTGGCCTGGAAGGGGGTAAACCCTGCATCGGGCGGGGGTGGAACCCCGCCCCTACGCCTAGCGCAACGAATGACATCCAGGTTAGTAGGGGCAGCCCATTGGGCCGCTAAAAACCGTATCGGAAAACAATACCCAAATCCGCGTCTATCTCGGGCGGGGGTGGAACCCCGCCCCTACGCCTAGCGCCATGAATAACATCCAGGTTTGTAGGGGCGGCCCATTGGGCCGCCCAAACCCGCAACTGTATACAATACCAGCAACGCGTTTAGAGCAAAAGACCTCTACTGCACAACATCATGCCTAACCGGCAATGGCGATAGTGCTGTGGCTGTGATCACCAGCATGTTTTGGGTGGGGGTGGAACCCCGCCCCTACGCCAGAGCAATGACAAGGGAAAGGGCTACTTGCCCTCCTTGTCGTCTTTGATATCGTAATCGGCATCAACCACGTTTTCATCCTGGCCTGCAGAACCGCCTTCTCCCGCCGTTCCGGCAGCTCCGCCGGCAGCGCCGGCATCTCCGGCCTGCTGCGCCCGGGCCTGCTCGTAAAGCTTTGCCGAGAGCTCGTGCAGATAGCCGTTCAATTTCTCGGTGGCCCGGTTAATCTTATCCAGGTCGTCGCCCTTCGCCGCCTCCCGCAGCTCCTCCGCGGCTTTGCGCACCTCTTCGGCTTTGGCCGGCTCGACCTTGTCACCGAGATCTTTCAGCGATTTTTCCGCCTGGTAGGCCAGGGAGTCGGCCTTATTGCGCGCCTCGGCCAGCTCCTGCCATTTGCGGTCTTCCTCGGCGTACGATTCCGCCTCGCGGACCATCCTCTCGATCTGCCCTTTGTCCAGCCCGCTGGAGGCGGTAATGGTAATATGCTGCTCCTTGCCGGTAGCCAGGTCTTTTGCCGAGACATTAACAATACCGTTGGCGTCTATATCAAAGCTCACCTCTATCTGCGGCACTCCGCGGGGCGCCGGCGGGATCCCGTCCAGCATGAAGCGGCCCAGCGTTTTGTTGTCCGATGCCCGCGGCCGCTCTCCCTGCAGCACATGGACCTCCACGCTGGTCTGGTTGTCGGCAGCGGTGGAGAAGATCTGTTTCTTGCTTGTGGGGATGGTGGTATTGCGCTCGATGATCTTGGTAAAGACGTTGCCCAGCGTCTCGATACCGAGAGAGAGCGGGGTTACATCGAGCAGGAGAATATCCTTGGCCTCGCCGGCAAGCACCGCAGCCTGGTAGGCCGCTCCCAGGGCCACGACCTCGTCGGGGTTGACCCCTTTACGAGGCTCTTTGCCCAGAAGGCGCCGGATCGCCTCCTGAACGGCAGGAATGCGCGTTGAACCGCCCACGAGGACAATTTCATCAATTTGCTCCGGTTTCAGGCCGGCGTCGGAAAGAGCCTGGCGGGTCGGCCCCATGGTCTTTTCCACCAGGTCGGCGGTAAGCTCCTCGAACTTAGCCCGCGTCAGGGTCATCTCGAGATGCTTGGGGCCGGCCTGGGTGGCGGTAATAAAGGGAAGGTTGATATCGGTGGAGGTTACCGAAGAGAGCTCCACTTTCGCCTTCTCCGCCGCCTCCTTGAGACGCTGCAGGGCCATCCGGTCCTCGCGCAGGTCGATGCCATGCTCCTTCCTGAATTCATCGGCCACGTAATTTATGATCCGCTCGTCGAAGTCGTCTCCTCCGAGGCGGTTGTTGCCGCTGGTAGCCAGGACTTCGACTACGTTGTCGCCCAGTTCCAGCAGGGAGACGTCAAAGGTGCCGCCCCCAAGGTCGAAAACGAGGATCTTCTGCTCTCCTTTTTTATCGAGGCCGTAAGCGAGAGCCGCCGCGGTAGGCTCGTTGATGATCCGCAGCACCTCCAGCCCGGCAATGGTCCCGGCGTCCTTCGTGGCCTGGCGCTGGCTGTCGCTGAAGTAAGCCGGCACCGTAATTACCGCCTGGGTGACGCTCTCCCCGAGGTAATTCTCAGCATCGGTCTTCAGCTTTTTCAGGATCATCGCCGCGATCTCCTGGGGCGTATACTTCTTCCCGTCAATCTCTACCCGGTGATCCGTCCCCATCTCCCGCTTGATCGAGAGGATCGTCCTCTCGGGGTTGGTAATGGCCTGCCTTTTGGCCACCTGTCCCACCAGTCTCTGGCCATCCTTGGTAAAGGCTACCACCGACGAAGTCAGGCGGTTTCCTTCTGCATTCGGTATTATTTCGGGTTCGCTTCCCATAAGCACGGCGACTGCCGAATTTGTTGTGCCCAGATCGATGCCTACTACTTTACCCATCCCGGTAACCTCCTTTTACAATCACAGCCCATATTTTTATTTACTGCTGAACTTGCAATACCTTGACTTTAGCATGGCGCAGAACCCGATCTTTATAAAGATAACCCTTTTGGAGCTCTTCAACCACGCTGCCGGGCTCGCCCTCTCCTTCCGCAGTCTGCATCACTGCTTCGTGAAGGTGAGGATCAAACTGCTTCCCCGCAGCCTCGATCTCAACAACGCCTTCCTGTTCGAGCAGCTGCTGCAACTGCTTTTGGATCATCAGCAGGCCCTTGAGATGGGATTCAGGAACGCTTTCATCTTCATGGGCCGTCGCCAGGGCCCTCTCCAGGTTATCTAGAACGGGGAGCAGTTTTTCCAGAAAGTTGAAAAGGCCGTATGCCCGGATCTCTTCCTCTTTCATCCGGCTGATCCTTCGAAAATTATCAAGATCGGCCTGCTTTCGCTGCACCAGGCTTATTAGTTCTTCTTTCTCGCGCTCCCAGTCTGATGCAGGTTCAGCCTCCGGGCCGGCCGGTACCGTCTCCGCGCTTTCACCTGCTTCCGGCGCCTCTTCTCCGGTAGCCGGACCCGGAGATTTTTCCGGCAAATCTTCTCTGTCCACCGCAGCTTCACCGGCAGTCTCTGCGGTGTTTGCTCTTTCTTTCTTCTCCTTTTCCATCACCATGCTCCTATTCGTATGAGGTATAACGCCTTGGCATTGCATATCTAACTCAATGTCCGGTTCAGCTGATCTACCAGGCAGCGCAAGACGGCGATAATCCACCGGTAATCCATCCTCGTGGGACCGAGCACTCCGATGGTCCCGAGAACTCGCTGTTTTATTTTATAAGTCGCCGTGATCAGGCTGCATTCGTGAATATCTTCATACTCATTTTCCGTACCGATTTTAACCACGATTCCCTCTTCAGATAAACCTTTTTCCAAAATTTCAAATAATAGTGATTCCTGCTCAAAGAGGGAGAGCATCCGGTGAATCTTATCAACGCTCTTGAACTCGGGCTGGCTTAAGATATTGGTGGTTCCCCCCAGGTATACGCGGGCCTGCTGCTCTTCCCGGAGACTTTCTTCCAGCAAAATAAAAGCCTGCTCCAATATCTCCAGGCGCCTGAAAAGATCGCGCTTCAGTTCGTTGATCAGCGAAGTGGTGACCTGATCAATGGATAGCCCGAAGAGTTTATGGTTAAGGTATGAGACGACCTGCTGCAGCTCCGGCGGAGATAGGCTCTGGTTCAGTTCGATAACCTTGTTTTTGATAAAACCGCTGTCGGTAATCAGCACCACCAGCCCCCTTCTCTCGTCCAGGGGCAGGATGCGCATTTGCTGAAAAGTGCTTTTCTGAAATTGCGGGCCCATGATCAGGGAGGTCTGCCTGGTCACCGCCGACAAGACCTTCACCGCGTTGGCGATGATCTGCTCGATTTCCCGCATCTTTTCACTGCTCAGAGAACGGCTGATGGAAAGCTCCTCTTCATCGCTGAGCTTGCTGCTGGTCATAAGGTGATCCACGTAATACCGGTAGCCTTTCTGAGAAGGAATCCGTCCGGCAGAGGTGTGCGGCTGCTCCAGGTAGCCCATCTCTTCAAGATCAGCCATTTCATTGCGTATTGTCGCCGAGCTAAGCCCCATGCGGTACGTTCTGGCCACGGTTCGCGAGCCCACCGGGTCAGCCGTCTTAATATGGCTGGCTACAACAGCATGCAGGATCCGCTTTTTCCTTTCGCTAAGAACCTCCACTCCGCAACCCCCTCGGTTATGTTAGCACTCATAGGAGACGAGTGCTAACTTCTCTATCAAAATATCATCCGGACGGGATTTTGTCAAGGATTTGCCCCTGTTTAAAAATCGCTTTATATCGCTCCTGCAGCTTCGCCCACGATTGTTTCAACTCGGCGCAGAGCTCGCCGGCATGCAGGCGCGCCGTCCTGCCGGCAAAGGTGACCAGAGGCGCCCCTTGCGGGTCCATGCGGATGGAGAAAACATCATCCCTGCATTCACGGGCCAGCAGCCCGGCCATGTTCAGCTCGACAAGGTTCAGGCCGCCGTAAACCAGGGTGACAGCCAGCAGCAAAGACGCCAGTAAAAAAGCAAGTTTGCGCACCTGGAATACTCCTCCTTCCGGTAAACATTTGCTCGCTATTAACATTTACGGGAAGGGTTTGGAATATTCAATCCTCTATAAAAAAGAGGTAGTAGGTGCGGGCAAGGGCTTCGGCCAGGTAGGGGAGAGAGAGCAAGACCTCATCGATGCTGTTTTCGTGGCCGCCCACTTCAATAAGAATGGCATATGGGTGCAGGTCCTGGTTGTAAACGAAATCCTGCTGAAGAATGCCCCGGGAGAGACCGGGCGCCACCGCTTCGAGCTCATATTGCAGGCGCATGACAAACTCGAGGGTCTTTTCACTGGCCGGGTTGCGGGTGCCGTGAACCAGGAGGATCGCGCCCATATCTTTACCTTCCAGGGTGGCCGTAGTTTTGGCCCGGGGCACGCCGTCACGGTGCAGATCGATGACCAGTTGAATCCCGCTGTTTTCAGCAAGAATTTTCTCAATTACCGGGCGAGCCTTGCCGTAAGCGGACCGCCTTGGAATATCGTAAACACCGCGGTGGTAAAGCACTTGCAGGCCGTAGATTTCTCCAAGCAGCCGCGCCAGCTCCTCTCCTGCAGTGACGATGGAGCTGCCGGCGGTAAAAGCTTCGCTGGCATGGGTATGGTAAAGCAAAATAGGCGGCTCGCCGTAGCCGGGAAGAGGGAAGGGGTAGGCGGAGCCTCCCCAGGGAGCTTCTTCCGGACCCTGAGAACCGGGCTGGGAATCCGGCTTGCCGCCAGGGGCGGTTGAGGAGGGCGGGATGGTTACAGGTAAAGAGACGCGGGCGCCCACACCGAGCTCGAGGTCCAATACGGAGCAGGGGTCATAGGGATCGATACCGGTCAGGGAATGCAACACCTTGCTGAGAGCTCTGTAGAACTGATCGCTGCCAGAAGCGGCGGGCGGCTCCAGGCCGGGGATTTCATGCCCCAGGATCTGCTGCAAGAAGCGCAGGTAAGAGCTCTCCGAGGCCTGTCCGGCAGGATCTCCGCCTGCCGACTCAGCAGATTGCAGCGGCGGCCGGGCAACCGGAAGGCGAAGCAAACCATAGTATAGCAGCGTCAGCAAAACCATGATCATCATGGCGGCGAGCATCTTCCGCTGCCGCGCCATTCCAGGCCGCTCTTTCTGTCTCTGCCGGCGGCTGCCACCGATAAAAAGATAAGCCCGTCCGCGGTTTTTCTGACCTGTTAAATCCCGCCGGTAGAGCCGGCTTTTCCGGCCGGCTTTCCATAGACCCGCTTTCCGGTTCAATAAATCTCCCCCGCCGGCTGTAGAATATTAAAATATATGCCGGGAGGGAGAATTTATGCGCCCTGCCGGAGCAAGCTCCTCAGGACTGCGCCCCCTTTTCTCCGTCCAGGTAGCGGTTGATCGCATCCTGAAGCGCGTCGGCGGCAAGGTTGGAGCAGTGCATCTTTAACGGAGGCAGCCCTCCGAGCTCGGCGGCGACATCTTTATTGGTGATCCGGCGCGCCTCTTCCAGGGTCTTCCCCTTGGCCATCTCCGTGAGCATACTGCTGCTGGCAATGGCGGCACCGCAGCCGAAAGTCTGAAATTTAATATCGGCGATCCGGTCGCCTTCGATTTTTAAATAGATCTTCATCGTATCGCCGCATTTAAAGCTCCCGGACTCGCCCACAACATCGGCGTCCGGCATCTCCCCGACATTGCGCGGATTGGTAAAATGGTCGATTACTTTCTCATTGTACATTGAAGAAGGCCTCCTTTATTAATTTTGCCGGGGGTAAAGCGCCGACATCCGGCGCAGCCTCTCCACGAGCGGCCCCATCACCGCCAGCAGATAGTCCACGTCGGCGTCGCTGTTTCCCCGGCCCAGGGTCAGCCGGAGAGAACCGCGGGCAAGCTGCTCTTCCAGGCCCATAGCCCGTAAGACATGCGAAGGCTCCAGGGAGCCGGAAGTGCAGGCCGAACCGCTGGAGGCGGCAATCCCTTCCAGGTCCAGCCCCAGCAGCAGCGCTTCACCCTCAATATAATTGAAACTTACATTGACATTGCCGGGCAGGCGGGCCGAGGGGTGCCCGTTGAGGACCACATCGCCCATTCCGAGAAGCCCCTCGATAAGGCGGTCGCGCAGCTCCTGCTGGCGCCTGCTTTTTTCAGGCATCTCTTCAACGGCCAGCTCCAAGGCCCGGCCTAAACCGACGATGCCGGCCACATTCTCGGTGCCCGGACGCAGCTTGCGCTCCTGGCCTCCGCCGCGGTAAAGCGGCTCAAGGGAGACGCCCCTGCGGGCATAGAGAGCGCCCACCCCCTTGGGGCCGTTAAACTTGTGTGCAGAAAGGGAGAGCAGGTCAATATTCATCTCGCGCACATTAATGGGGATCTGCCCCACCGCCTGGACGGCGTCAGTGTGAAAGAGAATGCCTCGCTCCCGGGCCAGCGCCCCGATCTCGGCCACCGGTTCAATTGTGCCCACCTCGTTATTGGCCGTCATGATGGAGATGAGAAATGTATCCGGGGTCAGCGCCCGCTTTATCGTTTCCAGGCTGACCATGCCGTAGCGGTCCACCGGTAAAAATGTGACCTGGAAACCTTCAGCGGCGAGCTCCTTGCAGACATCAAGAACAGCGTGGTGCTCTATGGAAGAGGTGATCAGGTGCCCCTTTTTCTTTTGCCGCCGCGCTGTACCTTTTATGGCAATGTTGTTCGCCTCTGTTCCTCCTGAGGTGAAGAAAATTTCCTTGGGGTCGGCTCCCAGGGCCCGGGCTGTTTTTTCACGCGCTTCATTAACCGCCTCCCGCGCTTCCCGGCCCGGTGAATGCAGGCTTGAAGGGTTGCCGTACTTATCCTGGAGGTAGGGGAGCATGGCTTCAAGAACCTCTTCGCGCAACGGCGAAGTGGCCGCATGATCCATGTAAATAGGCCGTTTTGACACAGTATTGACCTCCTTGCAGTCCATTGATCTATTTAACCAATGGCTCCGGTTTTGATTCAATTAAATCATTAAGATAAACGCTGTCGAGAACCTCGTTAATGCGGTCTCTCAGCTTCTCCCAAACATGGCGGGTCCGGCAGGCCTCGCCGCGATGGCAGCACGGTTCACGGCCGGCATTATCATCGGCCAGGCAGTCTACCGGGGCAATGGGCCCTTCCACGGCACGAACTATATCGCCGATATTGATCTGTTCAGGAGGGCGGGCGAGATAATAGCCCCCCCTGGCGCCTCTCACACTTCCGACCAGGCCGGCCTTGCGCAAGTCGGGAAAGATCTGCTCAAGAAACTGGTAAGAGATCTTCTCGCTCTTGGCAATTTCCTTTAGAGAAAGAGGGCCCAGCCCATCGTGAAGGGCGAGGACAGCCATGGCCCTGACGCCGTATTCCACCCTTGCTGAAAGCTTCATGAAATTCCTCCATGCTTAATCCTGACTTAATCACTCGGGATTACCTGCGAAAAAATAGGCCTTCCCTAAAAGAAGAATAACACCGCTTTCTATCGCTGTCAAGACCCAAATTTATGGGACAAATAGGTACGTCCCCGGTGTCCCACTTTTCCTTAGTCAAGGGGCGGTGAATTTGACTTATTGTATGAAAGGTCCCACCATATTGTCATCCTATCTCAATATTTTGCGGTGTATCCTGAGGGCAAAGCCCGAAGGATCTCCGCGTAGCTGCCCGGCATCAGCCCGGCCTGGAGATCCTTCGTCCCGCCCAGGATGACTGACCAGGCAAACGTTGTTCGCCTGGTCAGTCATTTGACCCTCCGGGGTTCTTCTGTTATAGTTTGCGAAAAAGGAGGCTGGCGACATGGCAGACAATCTGACGGCAAAAATTTTGAAGGCGCACCTTCTTTCCGGCAAGCTGCGGAAGGGAGAGGAGATCGCCATCCGCATTGACCAGACTTTAACCCAGGATGCCACCGGCACGATGGCTTATTTGCAGTTTGAGGCGCTGGGCATGGATCAAGTGCGCACGGAGCTTTCGGTAAGCTACGTCGATCATAATACCCTCCAGGGCAGCTTTGAAAACGCCGACGATCACCGCTATCTGCAATCGGTGGCGGCCCGCTACGGCATCTACTTTTCCAGGCCCGGCAACGGAATCTGCCACCAGGTTCACCTGGAGCGATTCGGCGTCCCGGGAAAAACCCTTCTCGGCTCTGACAGCCACACCCCCACCGGAGGCGGCCTGGGCATGCTGGCCATCGGCGCAGGGGGGCTGGACGTGGCCGTGGCCATGGCAGGCGGCCCCTTCTACTTGAACATGCCGGAGGTGCTGCGGGTAAACCTGGTTGGGGAACTGCCACCCTGGACCGGGGCCAAGGATATTATTCTCGAGCTGCTGCGCCGCCTTACGGTTAAGGGAGGCGTGGGCCGGATCATTGAATACGGCGGCCCCGGGGTGAAGGAGCTGACGGTGCCGGAACGGGCTACGATCACCAACATGGGCGCGGAGCTGGGCGCAACCACATCCATCTTCCCCAGCGACGAGGTGACCCGCCGCTTTCTCCAATCCCAGGGCCGGAGAGAATCCTGGATAGAGCTGCAGGCCGATCCCGGAGCCTCCTATGACGGCGATATCACCATCGAGCTGGATAAGCTGGAGCCGCTGGCGGCCTGCCCGCACAGCCCCGACGCGGTCAGGCCTATCCGCGAAATCGATTCCATCCCCGTGGACCAGGTAGTTATCGGCAGCTGCACCAACTCATCCTTTGAGGATCTTCGCCTGGTGGCGGAAATTCTTGACGGGAAAACGGTCCATCCGCGGGTCAGCCTGGCAATAGCCCCCGGCTCGCGCCAGGTCCTGTTGATGCTGGCGCGCAGCGGCGCCCTGGAGAAGCTCATTGCGGCGGGAGCGAGGATCCTCGAATCCGCCTGCGGCCCCTGCATCGGCATGGGACAGGCCCCTCCCTCCGGCGGCGTATCCCTGCGCACTTTTAACCGCAACTTCCGGGGGCGCTGCGGCACAGCAGACGCCTCGGTTTACCTGGCCGGCCCGGAGGCGGCGGCGGCAAGCGCCCTCTACGGCCGGATCACCGATCCCCGCGAGCTGGGAGAATTCCCGGAGCTCCCCCCGGCCCCGTCCCCGATCATCGACGACCGCATGATTATCAGCCCTCCCGCGGACGGCAGCGGCGTGGAGATTATCCGCGGTCCCAACATCAAGCCGCTCCCGCTGAACAGCCCTCCGCCCGACAAGCTGACCATGACCGTCCTGCTGAAGACAGGCGACAACATCACCACCGACCAGATCATGCCGGCGGGGACCAAGATTTTGCCGCTTCGCTCCAACATCCCCGCCATGAGCGAATACGTGTTCGCCCCGCTGGATGAAAGCTTCGCCAGGAGAGCCCGCGAAGCCGGCAGCGGCATTGTCGTTGGCGGCGAGAACTACGGCCAGGGTTCAAGCCGGGAGCATGCCGCCCTGGCTCCCATGTATCTCGGGATCAAGGCGGTCCTGGCAAAGTCCTTTGCCCGGATTCATCACACCAACCTGGTCAATTTTGGGATCATTCCCCTGGTCTTTGAATCTCCGACGGACTACGACAGGCTGCAGCAGGATGACATCCTGGAAATTGACAGGCTCCAGGAGCAGCTTGAAAGGGGCGGCGTCACCATCGCCAACCGGACGCAGGGCTACACTTTCAAAGCGCGGCATGAGCTTTCGCAGCGCCAGGTCCGCATAATTATGGCCGGCGGCCTTTTAATGGAGGTCAGAGGTCAGAAGTAGGAGGTCGGAAAAACAGGGAGAAAGACAGTCTCAAGCTTTCCGCTTTTGACAGCTGTAAGCCACGGCAATGGCGGCGGCAAAGGGCGGTTCGTGGGTCATGGAGAGGGCAATCCGGCTGATCCCTCTCTCAGCGGCCAGGCGAGCGGCGGTCCCAGAGAGCCGCACCTGCGGCTCTCTCCCCGGCGGAGCGATGATCTCCACCTCCGTCCACGATGCCGGGCCCAGGCCGCAGCCGATGGCTTTTAAAACCGCCTCCTTGGCGGCAAAGCGGGCCGCCATGGCCGGAAAGAGAACCCGCCGCGGCAGCAGCAGGGAGAGCTCGGCGGCGCTAAAAATACGCCTGAGAAAACGCCGCGGGCGGCGGTTGTAAGCTCTTTCAATCCGGGCAATGGAAACCAGGTCCACGCCCACGCCGATAACCATTCAATCACGCCTTCGTTTCCGCCTTATACCTTACTAAATGACCGGCCCTTGATTAAAGATACATCATCAATATACCCTAATGGAGAGCGTCAGTCCAATAAAGCGTATTTTT